>CAZRKO010000030.1:0-11789 GCA_964600445.1 uncultured archaeon | reverse complement strand
AAAGAGCTAAAAACTTGTTATTTCTAGGTTAAATATATTCATATCTTAGAAAAACCTTTAAAAATTTATTATTCTTAAATTCATTATCTTTAAAGATTTAAACCAAACAGTTGTTTAATTTGAAAATTGGAATAATTTTTAACAGAATAACATGGGAAATTAAGCAGTTAATTAGTGAGATGGAAAAAAATCAAGTTAATTATAAATTATTAAACAATCAAAAAATTTACTTTAAATTATCTAAGAAAAAAGATTTAGACGATAATTTTGATGTAATTTTAGAGAGATCTCTTTCTTACTTAAGGGGATTATATTCTTGTGCAATTTTAGAGTCTAAAGGCTATAATGTAATAAATAATTTCGAGTGCTTAAATTTAACCGGGAATAAACTACTGACGAATTTAAAATTACTGGAGCAGAATATACCAACTCCTGAAACGTGCATTGCATTTAAAAAAGAATCAGTATTGGATGCTATTGAAGACAAGATCAAATATCCCGCCGTTTTGAAGCCAATTATCGGTTCTTGGGGTAGGCTTGTTGCAAAACTAGACGATTATAATAGTGCTCTAGCAAATTTAGAGGCACGTGAAATTATGGGCAATATTTTACAAAAAATATATTATATCCAAAAATACATACCTACAACACATAATTTAAAATCGCCCACTGACTTAAGAATATTTGTCGTCGGGGATAAATGTGTAGCGGCTATGGGTCGTTTTCACCCAAAAAAGGATTTTAGGAGCAATATTGCTGTTGGAGGTTCAGCCAAACCCATTGAAATTACAGATGAAATAAGAGAATTAAGTCTCAAGGCTTCAGAAGCTATTAAAGGTGAGATTGTAGGAGTAGATATAATGGATGACCAGGGAGCATTAAAAGTGATTGAAGTAAACGGAACTCCTCAGTTTAAGGGGGTAGCGACTGCTACTAATATAAATATCGCATCAGAGATTATTAACTATATCTTAGATAAATATAAATGAAAAAATAAAGGATTTGATGAGATAGAAATGCTCGTAGTGATTAAGATTGGAGGAGCCTTGATTGCAAAGAATTTTCAAAATGTAATTCAAGATATCAGCAACATTCACTCGAATTATGAAGACAAATATTCATTAATAGTAGTTCATGGGGGAGGGCCTCAAATAAACGAGACTCTCAAAAAGATGAATAAAGAGCCTAAATATTTTAAAACCCCTTCCGGATTTACGACGAGATACACAGATCAAGAAGCTATAGAAGCGGCTATCATGTCCTTAGGAGGGACTAATAATAAGCGTCTAGTCGAAGCGCTCCAAAAATATAATATAAATGCTTTCGGATTTTCCGGAATCGATGGGGGTGTAATTGAGGCAGAGAGAAAAGATAAAATATTAGTCCTAATAAATGGAAAGAGAATTATGAAAAGAGGAGAATATTCCGGAAAAGTTATTAATGTTTCTACACCTATTATTGAATTTTTATTAAAAAATAAGTATTTACCTATAATAGGGTCTCTCGCCAAAAGTAAAGAGGGAGAAATTTTAAATGTAGATGGAGATCGGGCTGCTAGTTTTATTGCTAAAGCGTTGAAGGCAGATATTTTGATTAGTTTAACGGATGTTAAGGGGATTTATAGAGATTTTAATGATAAAAATTCGATAATTAAAAACATCAATTCAGTACAGTTAGAGGGTCTTTTAGATAATTTAGAGGGGGGCATGAAAAAGAAAGCTTATGCCGCCTTAGAGGCTTTAAAGCTGGATGTAAAAAAGGTTGTTATTTGCTCCGGCTTAACAAAATCACCGATTTTTGATGCATTAGAAAATAATCTAGGAACTGTGATAACTAATGAATAATGAAGCAAAGAACTTCTTAAAGAAATGTTTAGAGATCTATAGTCCGTCAGGACAAGAAAAGGAATTTTCAGAGTTTCTTGCAAATTACTTAAAAGAATATAGTTTTAAAGTTTCTTTTGATAATGTTGGAAATGTTATTGCTGAAAAAGGGTCCGGAAAGCCTACACTATTATTAGTTTCACATCTAGATACAATCCCTGGCGAGTTGCCGGTTATTGAGAAGGAAGGAAAACTATTTGGAAGAGGTGCTGTAGATTGTAAACCTTCTTTAGCTGCGATGGTATATTCAATCGCCAGTTATGATTTTAACCAAATTAATGCGGGAAAAATCATTTTTGCAGGTATAGTGAGAGAGGAGGATAGTCTAATAGGTATTGAAAATTTCATAAAATCTGATATTCAACCGGATTGTGCAATTTTTGGTGAACCAACAAAAATCAATCAGATCTGTATTGGATATAAAGGAAGAATATGTATTGGTTTTAGGGTTTTAACAGAACCAGGTCATGTTGCCAGTTCCTGGCAATATGTTAATGCTATTGAAATTGGCTTAGAAATTTGGAACGTTATAAAAGGTGTGTGTTGGCAATTAAATGAAATGTACCGTCCAAGAGAATCAAAATTAAAATATTTTAATCAAATTATTCCAAATTTGACTATTATCTCTGGAGGGAAATTAACAAATTCTGTTCCTTCAGAATGTATCATTCAAGTTGATATAAGATTTCCTCCATCAATTAAAACAGAAATCATTTTGAAAAATCTAAGGCAAAAGATTTTAGATTTTAAGAATGTCTATGAAAATCAAATAAAAAGACAAATTCAAATTCAGGAAAATATTTCAAGCCTAATTGAAGGATTTGAAGAAAAAGGTGATCAAGTAATAATAGGAGCGCTTAGATGGGCAATATATAAGACTACGGGTAAGAAACCGAAAATCATAAAGAAAACAGGAACTACTTTTATAAATTTGATTGGAATGTCTTATAAAATTCCATCAATTACGTATGGTCCTGGAGATCCTAAGTTAGAACACACAGATGACGAGTTTATCGATTTAGATGAATATTCAAAATGTATCGAAGTATATTCAAAATTTTATACTAAGTTCTTTGAGATATACCAAAAAAAGATTGAAAATTAAACTAATGAGCAAAATTCAGATACTTATTCTAATTTTTTAAGAGGTTCGGATTTATTCTGGTTTTAAATAGATAATCCCCAAAACAAATATAAGATTTATTTAAAAAATACCGCAAATAATGCAAGTTATCTGTGATCTCCATATTCATAGCAGATTTTCAGGAGGATCAAGCAAGAATATTACATTACAACGAATAGCAAATAATTGTAAAATAAAAGGAATTAATATTGTTGGAGTAGGAGATGCACTACATCCTTTATGGTTAAAAGAACTTAAATCTAACCTAAAAGAACATTCAGAAGGGTTATATATTCTTCCTGAAATCCCCGAAGTGAAGTTCATATTACAAACTGAAGTAGAATTAATTTGGAAAACAGAACATCAAATAAAGAAAATTCATTTAATTGTCTTAATTCCTAATTTTGCCATTTTACATCAAATTTCAGATTATCTTTCAAGATTTGGAAATTTAAAAGAAGATGGAAGGCCAAAAATATATTTATCTGCTGAACAATTTATCTTAGATTTAAAAGGTATAGAATTTTTTATCGAAATTATCCCAGCACATGTTTTCACTCCCTTTTTTGGGGTATTAGGATCAATACCTAATTTTAAATCCCTAAAACACGCATTTGGTAATGGAATTCATTATATAAATGCTGTTGAGTCTGGTTTAAGTGCTGATCCAAGGATGATTCGATATATATCTGAATTAAATAACATCTCAGTTATATCAAATTCAGATGCCCATTCCACTAGTTTTCATAGAATTGGACGTGAAGCAACGGTATTCGAATTAAAAAAACTTAACTATGAAGATTTAATGAAAGCAATTCATGGGAATAAAATAACTAAAACATACGAATTCAAGCCAAGTGAAGGAAAATATTACTGGGATGGCCATAGAGCAGAAAGACATTTAAATAAAAAAGAATTTTCATGTCATCCTAAAGAGAATATAAGGGTTTGTCCTATCTGCGGAAAAGAAATCACTAAAGGGGTATTATCAAGAGTGTATGAATTAAAAGACCAAAAACCTCTATTAAATAAGAATGTTCAATATATTGTACCATTATTACATTTAATATCGAAAATAAGTGGTGGTACTGAATATAGTCAAGAAAATTTAGCGACTTATCAAAGAATTGTAGAATCTAATAATGGAGAATTTAATATTTGGAATGGGAATTGTAATTTCAAAAATATTCCTAATAAAGTAATGTGCGCAATAGATAGAATTAAAACAGGTAAATACTACTTTGTTCCAGGATACGATAGCGTGTATGGAAAATTAGAACTTGAGAATTATAGAGAATTAAAGAGTTTCTAAGTCTTTTATATTTAATTTTAATTTTGAGGCCATTTCAGCAAATTTAGTGAATTTTTCTTGTTTTACGTTTAACATATTTTCTATATTTAAGATATTTGAAAACTTTCCACCGTAATATGTTTTAATTATTTCTGAAAAATCATATCTTACATCTTTGTTATTTCTGGATCGTAAAATTTCGGTAGATTCAAATTCTTCCTTTCGAATTTTAAGAATTTCATTAGAATATTTAAAGAATTGTGTATTTCGTAGTTGCTTTAAATCAAATATTTTAGTGCTCCCAATTTTTCTTTCATTTAGGATTTCTTTTATATTATTATGTAATTCAGTCAAAAATTTTAATTTAAATTCGTTTAAATTTACTTTTTGATCTAATAATTTTTCCAATATCTTAGAGTATGATAATTCTAACCCAACAGTTTCATTATTTAAATTAAGTAACGTTAAAATTTGATTTACTTTATTTTTAGGGTCAGACTTTAATTCTTCAAATATATAATTCCTTTCTTTTTTTACAAAATTAAAGAGAAATTCTCTAAAGTTTTTAATAAATTGTTTATAATTTGGAATAAAAGTTTTATTTGGATTATTAATCGCGATTTCATTTGCTTTAAATGGGCTTATTTCCTTATTTAATACAGCCTTTACAAGAGATAAGGGATAGTATCCCTCAACAAAGCTCATACCTTTTGAAACACTATTTATTGCATCTTTAAAAGAGCATTTAGTAATCACATTGACTGTCTTTATTATGTTCCCTTCAATTTTCACTGGAGATTTCTGGCAATAACATAAATCAAATGGTTTTAAATCGTGAAATAATGGATTATTTTGATCTGGAATGGAAATTTGAGAACCGTAAGCATTCACAATGCTCCCTTGTCTTGGTTTATTTGCTAAATCCCATTCTATTATAATAACATCATTGATATTTGAGTAATGTTGATCAATATCATATTTATAATCTTTATTATCTCTTAAAAGAGAGAATCCATCGATAGGATTTATCTCATAAACTTCAAGGTCGCCCCAAAATTGCTTTTTATAGTAAAAAATATCAGGATGAGAACTAAGATCATCAGAAAATAATTTTTTAATAATAAAGTAGTTAATACCAATATCAGTGGATTTTATAGTCGATTCATTTATTCCGTAAAATCCAATTGATTTAGTAATATATGCATAAACGGGATTATTAAGATTCTCGTCATCATGTCTTACGATATACGTATTTCTTTTTTTCCTAAACTCTCCCCGGGAGGTTATTATATTGTATTTTTCTATTAAAAGTTTTAAAAAGGAAAATTTTTTTAAATATACCTTTTTCTCTAGTTCTTTAATTTCTTCCTTATATCTTTTGTATTCATTATAAAATTTTTCTTTAGATATATTTATGGTTTCAAATTGCTTTTTCATTAATTTTAATTTATCAATTACCGCTAAATTTTCAATTTCATCAAGAAAATATTGTAAAAATTCATTTTTAGAAGATTTAAGACTTTCGGGTGTGATCAACTCTTTAAATAAGGGATTTATTTCAGAGAATTTTTCCAAATTCCTCTTAATAAAATAAATGGAAAAATATTTTTCATTAAGGTTTGAACTATTTACTAATTTTTTAAATTTCTTAAAGAACTTATTAATAAATGTAAATTCAAAATATTCAGAAATAAAATCTAAAGCCTCGATAACACTTAATATGTTAAAAAAAGAATAATCTTGAATTGAATTTAGAAAATTCTTAAAACCTTTTTCGATATAATGATCAAATTGTAAAATATAGTCATTTAAATCATTTTCAAACCCGGACTTTAAAAATTCGAAAAATTCAAGATAGAGATTATTTTCAATCGCTCTATTTAAGTAATTTTCAATAATGTTTTCACATTCGTATTGATTTATTATAGCTTTATTGAGATAACTTAAACCCTCAACACAGTTATTAATTTCGAAACAATTATCTGCTAACAGTAAAAAGTTTTTACTTTTCTTTTTAGAACCGAAATCTTCCGAAGTTAGTGAATAGCTTTCAAAATCTTTTAGTATTTCTAATGCTATATGATTTTTAATTAAGAGTAAGAGCTTAACGAAATGGATACAAATTTTTTTTTCTCTTTCAGAATGGATTAAAAAACTGGGACAATCGTGGAATATCTCCCCCTTGTTCCCATCTATTACCAAATGGAATTCACGATCGTTGTCTAAAATAATGGTATTGATCTTAATTGGATCTTCTTTCAAACGAATAATATTTATTTTATTATTTGGAAAATTTTTTGATTTTGAATAGAGTTTTTCGCCAAATTTATCTATAAGTACATCTGATAGAGATATTTTAATCATATTATTTTTAAAATCTTGAGTTAATTATATCTGAAATTAATTCGGGAAATTCATTCCAGTCTTTTATAGTTAAAAGCTGTCCACCTGCTATTTTCACGATTTTTTTTGCATCCTCTATATTAAAAGATGTTTCTGGTACAACCAAAACAAAATCAATCCCCATAGAACGAAATATTCTTAATTCTTCCATTGCTTGTTTAAGATCATAAATTTCAGCATCAGTAAAGAGAACATTTAATTTTTCACGGGCGCTTGATTTTTCTTTAAACTGACGTCTTGCCCATTCAAGCGCTTTTTGAACTCTCGTACCTCCTCTAGCGGTCACAGACAAGAGTTCATCAGCTAATTCTTCTAAATCTTTATCATCACCCAATTCTTTTAACACATGAGTGTCTGATTCAAAGAATGTTATGCCAAGTTCATCTTTCCTTAAAGAATACACTAACATTGTAACGCAAATTGCCATATGGGCTAATTTATCTCCCGTCATGCTTCCGGAAACATCGAGCTCAAAGCACACACTTCTCAATCCCTTTGCTGTTTCAAACACGAAAAAATCATCATAATTAATATGTTCTAATTTCTTTCCTTTTTCTAAGATATTATTTATAGTCTCTTCGAGGTCAATATTTTCAAAATCATCACCAATCGCAAACGGTCTCACAACATTAATGGGGATAGGTCCTGAAACTGTACTTCCAAGCCGGGCCCGAGAGTAAAAAATCCCAAGTTCAATGAGCATTTTTTTTGCTAATTCTTTAACTTTTTCCTTCACTACAGGCGGTAAATTTTTTCTATGCGTAAACCACTGTTTTAGTAAATTTTCACCACTACCTGCCCCTAGGCACTGTATTAATTTATTTTGACCCTCTTCTCCTCCGATAAACTGGGCGCTTTTAAGGGCATCTTCCAAATTAAAATGACCAAGAGCTCCTAAAGCATCTCTATTTTCAGAAGCCAAAGCGCTAGAGATCAGTTCTTTCATCCGATCTTTATTAATTTGGTCCTTTATTTGATTCATTAAATTGCTTAATCGTTCAAAATCACCGAGATTTTTATCAATCAATTTCTTTAATAACTGATAATCCGGTTCTATTAACTCAAAGATTTCTTCATCGTTCATCCCGATGTTTTTTCCTATTTGCTTTATGTCTTCTGCATCCGGGTTCAAGCCAACATTTCTTAAAAATTCCACGGTATTTTTCAATTCATTTGCATTTTTGCAAGATTCTAAGGATTTTTTAATTATATCGGGAAGTTGTTGTTCTAATTTTTGACTGCAATGCATATTGGCACAAGAATTTGCCAGCTGCTGTAATTGATGAGCTAAAGATTTGAATTCTTCAAATTTTCTTGTTTTGGTCATCGCGTCTTTAATCGCGTTTTCAAGTGCCTTATTTAAAAGGTTATTCCACGATTTATTAGCGAGAGCGTTTTTGGTCAAATTTTCAAGTGAAAGATTCATAGGAGAGTTTTGAGAGAGCTGGTCATATTTATCGAGTAATTGAGCTCTTAAATTGGTACCAAAATATTGATCTAATGAATTTGTCAGATTAAAATTATGGTCAAATGAAGATTGTTGGAGGGATTGATTTAGAACTTTTTCTGGATCGAATTTTGGGGTTTCTCCTAAATTTTTTGCCGCCTGGAATAATTGATCAAGGTTATTTATTTGATTTTGAAGTTCATCTTTCATTTGCTGCATTTGGTCTTTTGAAATTGCATTGGTTTCGTTTAAGTATTTTAATGTTTGGATTAAATCTTCAAAGTTATTTGAGTTCATTAATTCGTTCAAATCCTGTGTTATATCTTGATTATTAAGTGCCTTACTGGTAATTTGTTCCCAGGCCCGCTTTGATTGTTCTTGAATTAAATCGTTTAAATCCAAAGCTTCAGCGGCTTTTAAGTCATCAGGATTCAGAGAATTAATTTGTTGTTCCAATCTCTTTTTAGCTTCGTTAAGTAATTCCTCTAAGGATGATATTTTTTCTTTATATAATTCGGCATCATCTGAAAAGAAATTTAAAGCTGATTTAAATGGATCTTCTTCCCTTTTCTGGTTTAATTCCTCCATAAATTGCTCTATTTTCTGAAGAAAATCAGTATCTATGGATTTGGACATTTCAATTTCATCTATTAATTCTTGAAATTCATCTAAGGAAGATTTATCTTCAGGAGTTAAAAAATCATCATCTAATATATTATCAGCATTAAAATCTTCTTGAAAGAACGATGAAACTAAATCTTTCTTGTAATTAGGAAATAATATTTCAAAGGCTATTTTTTTGGCGATGTCTTGATTTCCAGGATAAGATGTAACAGTGCTAACTTCGATAAAATCATTTGGAGTTATTGCCCCTTTTCGATAATATCGGGCTACTATTAATCTGGGAATTGACATAACCTGACGTGATGAGGGAATTTGAACAATATCTGGATGATTTCTCATCTTTCTTATGAATTCTACACTATATTCACACGGATTTTCTGGGAATATGCCCATGATAATATATTTTCTCCGAAATTATTATCCTCCTAAAGTTTTATTGATAATATGGTCTATGATATGCTCAACTTTTACTCCCGGTTTGGGTTTTATGCTACCTAATAATACATGTTTAGAGATATCAGACAAATACTCATATATTGATTTCTTGTCTTTAATCTCTCCTTTTTCTTCTAGAAACCTTTTCCTACCTAAAAGTTTTGCTATAGCTATACCAGCTCTAATAGAAGCTGGCACTTCAATATCAATTTTATTTTTTCTTGTTTCATTAATAATTGAATATATTAATTCAAGTTCAGACTCCTCAATCATAAAATGTTCAGGAAGATTTATACGGATGATATCTAATTCGGTAGCCTTTTCTGGATATGTTAATTTAATCCATACTTTAATTCTATCTTTTAACGCCTCAGATAAGCGATGAGTACCTGATAATTCCTCTGGGTTCATAGCACAAATAAAAAAGAAATCTTGATCTGCTTTTATCCTTCCTAGATGAGGTATGCCGATGGATGCCTCTTCTAAGGGTTCTAGTAACGTATTTTGAGAATATTCTGTTGCCCTATTAATCTCGTTAGCTAAGAATGTACCTCCTTCTAGCATTGCTCTTAACAATGGACCGGGACTAAAGGCTTTTAATATGAACCCATATTTTAGAGTGAGTGCAGGATCAAACGAACCCATAAAATTTGCAGGTCTTATGGATTCATCCATAGTCAACCAGTAAAAACTCGCATCTTTATTTTCTTTTGCTCTTAGATTGGCAAAATAACGACAAAGGATTGTCTTTCCTACTCCTGGCGGACCCACAAGAGCAGGAAATAAGCCTGTTGCTTCAGCGTCTCTCAATAATTCTAGAGCTTTACCATACTGCCCAGATAAAACAATTTTAATATCCTCTTCTGTTGCGTCCTTAATTAATTGTTTATTAAATAATTCTCTGAATTTTTGGTCGCTAGAACTCTTACTCTTGATATTTTCCATTTTTAGTATGTGAATTTAATATTTACTTTAAGATTTAAAATTAAATATTACTTAAATTTTTAAACTTAATATTTTAAAGGATAAGAAATAAAATACAACTTTTATAGACGATTCCTCTTAAAAAAGTTTTAATTATTTTTCTTCCAAAAATAAATCTGTGCGTCTGAGAATTTGATATCCTTTAAAATTACTAAAGAGTAACCAAAATAATATTTTATGGTAGAACCATATTATATTTAAGCAAACAGATTTTAGATAAAATTTTTTTCTTATGGCTGAAAAGAGTTATAATTCCCAGCATCGCAGACCTCATCCTTTTTTAAAATGGGCTGGAGGGAAGAGACAATTAATTCCTCAGATGATAAAATATTTTCCTAAAAATTTTAATGAATATATAGAACCTTTTGTTGGTGGCGGAGCTTTATTTTTCTATATATTACCAGAGAAAGCAATTTTAATTGATATAAATGAAGAATTAGTAAATTGTTTTAAAGTTATAAAAAATAATGTAAGAGAATTGATAGAATTACTAAAAAATCATAAAAATGAAAAAGATTATTATTATCAAATTCGAGCTTTAGATCGAGCCCCCGAATCTTATAGTAAATTATCTGATGTTGAAAAAGCTTCTAGAGCCATTTATTTAAATAGATGCTGTTATAATGGTTTATACCGAGTAAACAGTAAGGGGCAATTTAATGTACCGTTTGGTAGATATAAAAACCCTAAATTTTGCGATGAAGAAAATCTCGAAGCTGTCAGCAATGCTTTAGAGTATGTTGATATTTTACATGGTTCATTTGAAATATGTTTAAAGTATGCAGAAAAAAGTGATTTTGTCTATTTTGATCCCCCTTATCATCCATTATCTCAAACTTCATCGTTTACAAGTTATACAAAAGATAATTTTGGAAAAGAATCCCAAAGAAAACTATTTAGCGTGTTTAAACGTTTAGATGAGAGAGGTTGTAAATTGCTGCTAAGTAATTCCTATAATGATTTTATTTTAGATTTGTATACAGAGTATCAAGTTGTTTTGTTAAATGCTAAGAGAGCAATAAACAGCGATGCGACTAAAAGAGGTATAATTAAAGAAGTTTTGGTATTGAACTAATTATTTTAAAATTTATATCAAAAGAATTTTTATGTAAACATAAGCAGAGATTTTATAAACTCAATAAAATTTGATTTAAATAGAATAAAAATTATTCAATATTTATACAATTTTACTTGGAAAACTTTTAATTTAATTTCCAAATTATAATTCAATAGGAGTTAAAATTATATTAGGGATTTATATGCAATTAGAACAGATTTCATATTCAAGCTATAAAGATCGTATCCTAAAAATGAAAGAGAGAGTGGTTAATCAACCACATGAGATATGCATCGAAAGAGCTAAGTTATTTACTGAATCCTATAAAAAAACAAAAGGAGAGTCTCCTAATATTCGATTTGCTAAGGCGATGGAGCATTTTTTAACAAATTTGACGATTAAAATTTGGGATAATGAATTCATAGTTGGCAATCGAGCAACAAAATTAGTCGGGACTCCTTTATATCCTGAAGTTCGTATAGATACAATCGAACAAGATTATAACACATATGATAGTCGCTTAGTTCAACGGTTATTATTAT
>CAZRKO010000029.1:4781-11795 GCA_964600445.1 uncultured archaeon | reverse complement strand
TATATATGATCAAAAGGATTTCCCTAGAATTAATTGGGAACAAGTTGGTAAAATCACGCAAATCAATGATATTAATGACAAACATATTTCAGATATCACTAATCACATTATGTTTGATGGGAGTAAATTAAACGTAATAGTTGATCCTGGCAATGGCTCTGGATGTGAGATTGTTCCAAAACTACTAAGCTATTATGATATAAACATTATGACAATTAATGCTCAAATGGATGGTAAGTTCCCTGGAAGGCACTCAGAGCCTAGCGCGAAAAATTTAATACAAATTTCTAAATTTTTGAAAATCTCTCCTCAGGAAGATATTGGTATTGCACTCGATGGAGACGCTGATAGAGTTATATTTTTAGATGAAACGGGTGAAATTGTAGACCCCGTCAGATTATTGGCACTTTTGGCCAAATATTATATTCAAGAAAATAAAGATAAACTGTCTAAATATGATTTGAAACTATCTACGCCAGTAAATTCTTCGAGTTTAGTTGAAAATGTCTTAGAACCCCTTGGTTGTGAAATAATTAGAACAGAAGTAGGAGATATTAAAGTAGCATTAGCTTTAGAAGATGGCGGCTTTTTAGGGGGAGAAACTTCCGGTACTTATATTTGGCCTAAATTTCATTTTGGCCCAGATTCAATAGTTACTATTGCTATAGTTTTACAAATGATTGTTAAAACTGGTAAAAGTCTAAAAGAATTACTAAAGGAAATTCCTCAATATCCGTATTATCGTAAACAATTTAAGTTAAAAGACGATATCCCTTTTACAGAAGAGATAAATCAGAAAATTATTGATGAAATGAAAGAGTCTTTTGATTCCATTGGTAAAAAAATAAGGAATATCAATAAAATGGACGGCGTGAGGTTTGATTATGATGATGGATGGATTTTAATAAGACGCTCAGGAACAAGCCCGTACTTAAGAATTTCTGGTGAATCTTCTATAGATATAAATAGCTCGATCGAGATGAACAAGATTGCCGAACAAAAAATGCAAAAATTAGATTTAATTTAATTTTTATTTTTATACGTTGTTTTAATTAAATGTTTCAATTTCTATTCCTTTTTGTTGAAGTGTTTCTTTATTGGCTAGAAGTTCTCGACCTGCGATTTTATCCAATACATAAATTAGTTCACCACCTCTTTGAGAATAAATTTGACCATATGAAATAGGAACATCTGGGGTCGGATCACTCAATAAAGATTCTGCTACAGCTTCAATTTTACGTTCTCCGTTAGCCAGGAGAATCACTGTTTTAGCTTTATAAACTAATTCGGCACCCATGCTGACAGCGTATCTTGGACTATCCTTTACCGAAGGGAAATGGCCGTCTAGCACTGCATTAGAAACGGTATTATCTTCAAGTTTTACTAATAGCACATTACTATCTTCGAAGGGTATCCCAGATTCGTGAAATGCTACATGACCACGACCTCCAACACCTATTATTTGTAGATCGATACCACCAACATTCTCTATTTTTCGAGTGTATTCCTCCTGTACTTTCTGACGGATCCAAGATAAATATTCTGAGCTTGGATTATCTTTTATCACAATTGATTTTCCAGCATCTTTACCCAATTCAGTCCAATCTTCCCTGTGAGTTTCGAGTTCATGCATAAATTTTTCTTGATCAATCAAACAGCCGTAAGGTACACTTGTTTCAATGAATTTATTTTCAAGGAGACTAAAAAATTCTTGAATCATAAAATAGCTGTAACTTTCTGGATGAATGGTGCGTTGCTGACAATTCTCACCTGGTAAGCCAATGTATTCATCTAGGTTAAAAGATCGGATAAGCTTGCAATCGAATTCACCGGCATTGGCCATTTTAGCTAGATTTTTATAAAGACCAGTGGGCGAATTTCCTGTTGCAAGTCCTAATACGCATTCTTTTTGTTGTTCCGAGATTTGGATAATTTTTTCTTTAACGATTTGTGCGGCAACTTGGCTCATACTTTCATAATTTTCTGTTATTATAACCTTAATAGTCATTTAAACTGCTCCAAATTGTTTCATATTAAATTTTAACATAAAAAAAGGATAATCTAATAAAAAGTTATTGAAATTGATTATATTGAATATATTAATTATATCTTCTATTAACTATAATAATCTTAATATGAGAGTTCATCTTTTCTATAAATAATGTGTGGAATATTTGGAATTATAACTAATCAAGATATATCTATAGGGAATGTTGTTTTACAAGGAATAAAGCGATTAGAATATCGTGGATATGATTCTTGTGGAATTGTTTCACAATACAACTCCAAATTAATTGTTAAAAAAGATTCTGGAAAAATTGATGATATTATAAAAAAAATTGACTTGACAAATTTTCCAACTGGATCTAAACTTTCCCTTGCTCATACTCGATGGGCAACACACGGGCCTCCTACTAAAGAAAATAGCCATCCTCATTTGGATTGCTCAGGCGAAATTGCAGTGGCGCATAATGGAATTATAGATAATTTTATGGAATTAAGAAAAGAGCTTATATCAAGAGGTCACATTTTTAAATCGGATACAGATACAGAGGTTATTCCACATTTAATTGAAGATAATATGAAAGAAGGCTTAAATATTAAAGATGCTACTATTAAAGCTTTAAAAAAATGTAAAGGTGCTTACGCACTTGCTGTGTGTCATGCTAAAATACCTGATTCAATTATTGTAGTTCGGAGGGAATCTCCATTAGTAATTGGAATAGAAGAAGGAAAAACAACATATTGTGCCTCGGATATTCCTGCTTTTTTACCTTTAACAAGAAAATGTTATATTATGGATGATGATGAACTTGCCGTTCTAAAAGCTGGAGATGTAACATTTTTTGATCTCAAAAACAATAATAAACCAATTGAAAAGGAAATACAAACTATTGAATGGAATATTGATGCTGCTGAAAAAGGAGGGTATGAACATTTCATGTTAAAAGAAATTTACGAAGAACCGAGGGCATTGAAGCAAACTATGATGATTTCTAAAGATATTTTATTAAAATTCGCCAATGCTCTAATTTCAGCGCAAAATATTTATATCACAGCAGCAGGTACCTCTTTTTATGCTGCATTAGCAGGAAAATTTATCATTACAAAATTTTTAGGCAAATATTTACAAGAAATGGAATGCTCCGAATTTAAAACTCAATTCTCAAATTCTTTACAAGACAATTCTGTCATTATAGTAATTTCTCAATCTGGTGAAACTATTGATACAATTGAAGCAATTCGTTGGGCAAAAGAGAAAAAGAATGCAAAGATTTTAGCAATTACAAATATAGTAGGATCGTCAATAACCAGACATTCTGATTATGTAATAGTAACTCAAGCTGGACCTGAAATTGGCGTTGCTGCAACAAAAACATATAGTACTCAGGTGCTAACCCTTGCTTTAATCGCCTTAGAAATAGCAAAAATAAGAAAAATAGAACCTGATGAGGAAATAAGAAAATATTATAATGCTTTAAATTCCACCCCTCAGATTATTGAAAAATTTCTGGATAAAAACGTTGATTTACTAAAATATATAGTTAATAATTTAGAAAAAAACTTGAACTATTTTTTCTTAGCACGCGGGATATCTATCGCAACAGCGAAAGAGGGAGGCCTAAAATTAAAGGAAGTAGCATGTCGCTTTATCGAAGGTTATTCTGCTGCTTCTGCTAAACATGGGCCAATTTCTTTAGTTAGGGAAGGATTTCCTATTATCTTTATCGCTCCTCCTGACGAAACCTATGAAAGATTAGTTGGAAATGTTATGGAATTCAAAGCTAGAGGGGGTACAATTATTTCAGTTGTTGTGGAAAGTGATGCACAAATAACTGAGTTAAGTGATATAACAATTCGGATTCCCCAGCCGCCCGATAAATATTATAACTTATTCAGCCCTATTACTTTTGTACCTGCTCTCCAATTATTAGCTTATTATGCTGCTTTAGCTCATGATTTAGATCCTGATAAGCCTCAAAATCTCAGTAAGACTGTAACCGTTCACTAATATAAAAACAGATTTTAAATATAAGATGGAAGATAATTCAAAATTGTATTGCGTATTTTTTCTACTATACTTAGAAGCCAAGAAGCTCCAACTTTTAAATTATGCTCATCTAAATTTTTTATTGCTTTGATATAATCCATACCCGTGTCTTTAATAATTGTGTCTATGTTCTCTAACAATTTGTCTCTCTTGTTCTCGTCACCAGAATATGATAGAGATTCATTAAATCTTTTTTCTATCTCTTGCATATTCTCAAATAGTTCTCTTTTTTGATTAATCAACTTTTCTGACGCTTTATTACCCATAACCGATTTATATAATTCTATAGATTTTTCCATCTTATTAGCAAGTGCCTTGAATCTTTTAACTCTCTCATTGAAAATAATCTCAAGCTTTTCAATAGCACCTTCATAAAGCAATTTTTCCATTTCACTTTCCCGATAAAACTTAACACGCACATTTAGGTACCATTGTCTAAGAGCTATTATATTAGCGATATATTCAATGCAATTTATAACTCTTCTTTTAACACTCCAGTATAGTCCGGGATAGAAATCTTTATCATCTTTCTGAGGCTCCTTGCCCATTAAAAGCTTATAACCTTGAGGACAATCTCCTCTGTAAATAACTCCTGCTGCAATTACTGTACTGTATCCTATCCGACTTGGCCCTATTATTCCGCCTTGACCTCCTAAAAAGATAGGAGGTTGATTTAACATGACACCCTGGACTACATCTCCAATTAAAGATGCAGTTGCTTTATCCTGATTTGGTGTGTAATTAAAATGGATATATGAACTACCCACCTCACTATGATTTGATCTACTTGTCCCACCTGCCATTAAAATGTCACAAAAATTAACAAGGCTCCCTAACGTGACAAAAGGAAGAAGTATAGTTTGTTTGAGCCCTACTGTATGGGCACCATTTGCTTCCTCCTCCAAGAGACATCCTTCCCGGACTTCAGCACCATCACCCATGTTCGCAGAATCCAGAAATGTTGATCCTTCAAAATAGCCCCCTTTTAATTCAACATTTCTCCCTAATTGACAATTTTTAATAGTAACCGGAGACCTTCCCCCCAGTTTAACTCCCGGCATAATAAGGGTCTTCTTGCCAAAAATCTTACAACCCGAGTGAATAGTAACATCTTTTGATGATATCAGATTAATATCGACACCCTCACCTATCTCTACTGATGAGGGATTTGGGATCTTGACTCCTTTTTCAATTAAAGCAGTAACTACTACTGAATTTTTACTATAAACCATATTATTAACTCTCTTTTTTGTTTATATTGGCAAACAATAAGATATGCTGTCCATTAAAAATGGTTCCAATACTTTCTTTTACCAAAATTGCCATGATACATTATATTTTTAATATTTCTTTTTTTCTTTAATAGAAAAATTACTAACTATTAATAAAACTTTTTTAGGGAATTATATATGTAATTTTCTGGTAAAAATTAATTTAAAAAAAAAAAAACACAAAAAAAATTCTATTTAATTAAAAATCCTTTAACTACGAATACTAATCCTACATTAAAGGCTATAAGACCAAGAATTTCTATTAATATTGATCCGGCTATTCCTCCAATTAAATTTAATAATATTCCAACAATAAACATAAAAGAACCAGCAAAAAACCAGAGTACTTGTTTTCTTGGAACTCCCTGGGTACTTTTTGCTACAATCACATATTTATACAAAACAAAAATAAATAACACTAGCCGCCATACATTTACAAATAAAAACCACCCGATAGGGGTTTCAGTGTCAATAATGCCTTGTTTATATCTCTCCATATTTAAGGTTGGAGTCCAAATAAAAAATCCAAATGTCAAAGTGATATACAAAACCATCACAATTCCCAGATATTTGGGAGTCATAGCTAATTTCTCAGATTTTTCCAAGATAAATACAGTCATCACAAGTGATATAATAGCAAAACTATAAAGAAATTGTGCCGTGATCATTATCGGGATAATAAGATATGGCTGTAAAGTATTAATATGGTAAATAGTATAAGCCAAAAATCCAAACGCATTTGAAACAAAAAACATTGCAAACCATCTATTTAACCAATAATCAGGATTTTTACGCAATTCAATATAGCCAGCTATAAAGGCAAAAATGACTGTAATTATTGATGCTGTTATCTTAAGAATATTAAAAACATCCATATTAAAAACGACCTCTATTTTTTATCAAAAATAAGTTTAATAAAATAAGAAGCGAAAATTAGTTTTATATTTTTGAATCTCAACTAAGCAATATAATGAGTTTGTTTTAGATTAATTTGTAAAATTAGAGTTTCATAAGGGTATTTTTAGGTTTTAAAAAAGAAATTTTTGTGTATTTATTAAAATTATAATTTTTTTTTAATTATTCCTTTACTTGGGTCTTGATAATATAAAGTATTGGGGGGTACATCTTCCATAACCATAGTATGCGCTCCGATTCTTGAATTTTCATTAATAATTTTCCCAGTCATGATGCTAACATTAATACCAGTTTTTACATTAGGACCAATTATAGTACCCAATTTCCTCAGTTGTGAATCAACTAATTTCCCTTTTATGTTGACTCTTATATTGCTATCATCAAGCCTTAAATTAGCTACATTTGTTCCGGCACCAAGGTTAACATTTTCACAAATGATTGAATCCCCAATATAATTGAAGTGTGGAACATTAGAATCCGAGTAAATAATTGAACTTTTCACCTCGCTTATTCCAATATGACAGTTATTTTCAATTGACGTATTCGGCCTAATAAACGCATTTGGCCCTATTATATTATTATCTCCTATATAGCATGGACCCTGAATATAAGAACCGGATCGGACAATAGTATCTTTTCCTACAGATACATTCCCAAATATATGTACATTTGGCTCAACATTACCTAGTATTTTCCGTTCCAAACTTTTTAATATAAAGTTGTTTGCATCTAGTAATTGCCACGGGAGCCCAATATCGCTCCAAAAGTATTCTTTTA
>CAZRKO010000029.1:0-4681 GCA_964600445.1 uncultured archaeon | reverse complement strand
TTTGCATCTAGTAATTGCCACGGGAGCCCAATATCGCTCCAAAAGTATTCTTTTATAGTATAACCAATAATTTTTCCATTTAATTGGTTAATCAATAGTTCCATCGAATCAGTGAATTCATATTCGTCTCTTACAGATTTTTCGGTCATTTCAATAGCTTTAAATATGAGAGAATCAAAAATAAAAATTCCCGCATTCGCTAAATTACCTAAATTTAATTCTGGAGAAGGTTTTTCTGTAATCTTTTCTACATATCCATTGGAATTAAGTGTAATTATTCCAAATTCTTGAGGATTGGATACTTCTATTAAAGAAATTAATCCTTCGGTTTTAGAATCATGGAACTTTTCCACTAACTCTTTAAAGATAATTGGATCTACGAGGATATCCCCATACATCATTAAAATGGTATCATCCTTTACAAAATCCTTAGCATAACCTGCAGCATGGGCAGTACCCAAATATTCCTCTTGAGTAATATATTCGATTTTAATATTGAACTTATCAATCCCGTTGGAAAAATAATCTTTAATTAACTGTTCTTTATATCCAACTATTAGTAAGACCTCATCTATTCCAGCAGCTTTTAATCCTAAAATAGTATGTTCTAATAATGGTTTGCCAGCAATTGGTATTAATGGTTTAGGACGAGTTGAGGTTATCGGTCGTAATCTTTTTCCTTCTCCTGCAGCCAGTATAACAGCTTTCATTATTGAAATTAATTGACAATAATATTAAAACATTCTTTAATAAGAAAGAAATCAAAGTTTGGATTTCTAAAAATTTTTTATAGGAACATTGTTAATATATTATTTATACAAAACAGTGAGGATGAAATTTCATGGTTAAATTATCTGATGAAGCAAGAAAATTAATAGAAAAATATCAAAAAACTGAGAAACAAAAAGAATTTCAGTTTGATTTTTTTGTTGATCAAACCAAATATGAAAAATGGGAAGATGTAATTATTGGTACAGAAGGTTTCGGGGAAAGAACATTTGAAGTAAAAAAAGAGGATATTGACGCCTACGTGGAATGTACCATGGATGAGAATCCGGTATTTAAGGATGAAAAATCGGCAAAAAAAACTCCTTGGGGGGAGTTAATCGCACCTCCTATGTTTATAACTCCTGTAGTTTTCTGGATTGCAGGAACTGGTTCAGGAAGTTGGATAAGAACCCCCGGAGCCATAAATCCCGGCCAAAAAATAGAATTCTATGAGCCTATACGAGAAGGTGATGTAATAAAAATTAGATCGGAAGCATTTGATAAATACATAAAAAGGGGAAAACGATATTTAACATATTATTCGGAATTTACAAATCAAAGAGGAGAACTTGTTGCTAAGTGGTGGGGGACCTTAATACTACCATTTTCTAAAGGTGAGGAGGAACATAAAATTGAAGGAGGGAAAAAATAACAATAAAAAAAAGAGTGTGCTATAATATTGAATAAGAATCTAAAATTTGAAGTTGTAGAATTGGATTATGAATTGCCTCCCCTAAAAAGGGAAATTTCACAAGAATTCATTTCGATGTTCGGTTGTGGTTCTCTTGATTTCAATCCAATTCATATGGACCCAATTTGGGCAAAAAGTGTTAATCTCTTCGGTTTCGGAAAAACAATTGGTCATGGTCAATTGACTATTGCTCTTTTAACGCAAGTAATTACCAATTGGTGCTATGCCGAAGGAGGTAAGCTCAAATCAATTGATATAAAACTTATTTGGCCACTATTCCCCGGAGATACAGTTACATGTAGTGGAAAAATAGTCGCAAAACACCCGAGAAAAAACGAAATGAGTTTTGTGGACTTAGAACTATATGCCGATAACCAAAAAAAGAAAAGAGTTGCTGTAGGTAAAGCTCAGGTATATATACCATAAAATTCTATATTAAACGCTTGATGTCAAATATATGACCGTTCCATGGGAGTAAATCTATATATAAACCATAAAATCTAAGAAGTTCACCTGTATATGTATAAGTTTTCTGAGCTAACAAATCGTTGAAATTCCATGCGTTATTCCCGTACTGGATTCCATCAACTCTTACGTGACCTTGAGAATGGTAAGGACTGAAATTTACCACTGTAAGTTGATATTGTTCATTTACCTGCCATAAATATGCTATTAGATTAATACTTGAATGATTCTCACCGCTAACTTGATCAACTCTACAAAGAGACCATTTAGCTGCCCCAAATTCTCTTCCAGGAGCAGCTTTTAAAAGGGCTCTATAAAATATTGTGAAGTCTGGATTTTTTTCTTCAATTAATCGTCTACCTAATTGAACTGGTAATTTAATTTTATAACCACTTGTTTGTCCTTCGTGTACTAATTTTGCTCCTGGTAAAGTTAATGCTAAAATTGCTGCAGCTTTGGATTTAGCTTCTCCAAATACCTCAATTGCTCTTTTTTCATCATGGTTTTCAATAAATCTTACTAATTTTCTCTGATAATCCCATTCTGCTTGGAGATGTTCTCTAATAAATGATGCATTATCATGAATCAATCGATCGTATAACAGCTTGTCATAACAGAAATCAAAACCTTGTTGCTGTAATTCCCATTCCATGTCCCAATATACTTCGGCTAAAAATTTGAAATTTGGGAATTTAGTTCGAACAGAATCAATGACTTCGACCCAAAACTCCTTCTCTGGGAATGCTCCCGCTCTCTCACCCCAGGTCTGAGAAAATACTTTATTAGTCATGAGCATTGCCATATCACAACGGACACCATCACATTGTTCTGCAATTTCTAATAATGTAAAGATTGATTTTTCTCTGGCCTCAGAGGAAAATGCGTTAATTTGAATTGTATCTGTCCACGAAGGGAAATAAGGATCCTTTCCATTAGCATAAACTTGATCAACCACATTAAAAAATTCGTTAGGATGGGAGATTAAATCTTCTGCAGTTCCCTTTATGAAAACATCTGATTTTAATAAGGTCCACATGTGATCTACGGCAACATGATTAGGAACATAATCTAAAATTAAAAGCTGTTCGTGATCTTTCAATTTCTCGCGAAAAGATGCTAAGCCATCATTGCCACCAAGATGATTATCAACTCGATAATAATGAACCGAATATGGAGATCCTACAACATCATCCTTATTAAAATCTTTTAGAGCGTTGCGATATTCCTCCTGCAAATCTGGGTGGTCAATTGCGATATCTCTTCCCTGAGGGCTTCTTTCCCACACACCCATAAGCCAAATTACGTCAAAATATTTAAATTCATTCTCTAAGACTTCGACAGGAAAATTATTTAATTTAATAGGGACACTATATATTTCTGATAAACTGTTAAGCCATGGCCACGTATTAATTTCGAGAATTTTAGGATGCTTTGGCCAGTCAATTTCTATTGCGGTCATTCTAATATTGAATTTTTTTTTAAATTAAATTTATTGATTAATGAATATGATTATTCCATTTTATATAAAAAACATTAATAAAAATTAGTTTAGATACTTTAACTAAACTTTTAAGTCTCACCAAGAAACAGGATTTAAACCCCAAAAATCTATTTTAATAATGATCTATTTTAATTTGATAAGAATCACAAGTGATTAAAATTATTTTTTATAACGAATAAATGATGTGAATTCTCTCCCCTGAGCCTTAATAATACATCTTTTTTCTTGGGGAGATAATTTAATGATAGCTTCATCAATAACCTCTATTGGAATTCCTTCTTTCGGCAAAACTTCACGGAACCATTTTGAAATTGCTGTATAATACCTCTCTACGTCGTCTCCTTCCATATCCGGTGTTAACTTGCCTGTGATTAAATCAACTTCAATTTCAAATTCCGGGGTATAATGCCCAAAAGGATCAAGCATATATCCTTTCTCATCGCCAGCTGAGGTTCTGATCGCATTATATGCTACAGACTTTAATTTACTTAATTTCATATTTAATCACTCACTTCAATTTGATAAGGAATACAAATAGCTATGCCTTCCACTACTTTTTCGCCTTTTTCATTAAAACATGACATTGAAAAAGCTAGTCGCTTCTGTTCTTTATCAACTTTAGTAATCCTAGCAACAGCTCGAATTGTCTCTCCAAAAAAAACTGGTTTTAAAAACTCAAATGAAATCGTTTCAGCTAAACAACAGGGACCTGGAAAAAGATCTCCACCAAAATGGCTTATCATTCCTCCAACTAGGAGTCCGTGAACAATAGGCTTTTTAAACCGTGTTTTCCTGATAAATTCACCATTATAATGGAATGGATTATGATCACCTATTAAATCTGCCATTGTTTCTGTTTCTTTTTGTGTAAAAGTATGAGAGAATTCAGCTTGCATTCCGACTTCAAATTCATCAATAATTCGACCTATTTTCATGAATTAGAAATATTTAAAAAAGAAATTAAAATTTGTTTTTTTAGAAATGACTACTAATTGACTAAAACCAAAATTTAAAAGGAAATTTTAGTATCTTTTATAAAATAAATACATATATATTTTTATAATATCATAATTATAATAAGAATTAAATTAAAAGAGAACATATTGTAATGTCAGAATCAGAAAAAGAAGCATTAAGAAAGTTAGTTATGATTATTTCGGATTTGCGTGCGAAAGATGAAGAACGTTATGAAGCTCATGTGAATTTTATGAACGAAACAATTAAAATGATTACAGCAATCGAGTCTCAAATGAATA
>CAZRKO010000028.1:8430-12139 GCA_964600445.1 uncultured archaeon | reverse complement strand
TTTTTATAATCAATAAATTAAAATTCTGTAATAATTTCTAATTATTAAGAAATTTCTTATTTATAACAAAAAATATTAGGATGTGATTTTTTATTTTTGGTGGAGGACAAATTAAATATGATCGTGCCCTTACTGTTTTTAGTCCAGAGGGTCGTTTATATCAAGTTGAATATGCTTTAGAGGCAGTAAGACGTGGTACTTTAGCCGTTGCGATTGGATCTAAAGAAGGTGTATGTTTAGCTGCTCAAATTAAAATCCCTTCAAAATTAATGGATCCGGATTCAATTGACAAAATTTTTCAAGTTGATGAGCATATAGGCGTAGCAATCTCAGGATTACATGCAGATTCAAGAGTATTAATAAACTATGCTCGAGTTCAAGCGCAATCTTTCCGGTTAACATATGATGAGCCCGTTAGATTAAACATGTTAGTAAAATCTATTGCCGATTTAAAACAAATTTATACTCAATACGGAGGTATTAGACCTTTTGGATGCTCATTGTTTTTTATTGCCGTTGATAGTACTGGTATCCAGATTTATACAACATCTCCAAGTGGAATTTACCGCCCTTACAAAGCCTATGCCCTCGGAAGTGGAGAGGCTCAAGCAAGAGAATTCATTCAAAATAATTATAAAGATGATATGAGCTTTAGCGATATTATAAATTTAGCTCTGAATGCTATTAAAGAAACTATTGATGAAGAACTAACTAAAGAAAATATCAGGATTGCTTATGTTAAATCTGAAGAGAAAAAGTTTAAAATATGTTCAAAAGACGAAGTTGAGAAATATATATCTGAATTAAAATAAGCTCCTTTTTTCTAATCTTTTAAATGTATAATTTTTTAATCGTAATTAAATCAAAAACAACAAATTTCTTCTAATCTGATAAGTTAAAATTTATTAGTGTTAAGAAAAAATATTATAATAACTGATATATATTCTAAGAAATCCTAAAAAATCAAAGGTGAACTCAATGGGAAAGAAAAAAAAGAAAATAAGAGAAGAATTTGATGCTATTTTTCGTTCTGGAGATGAATCAAGAATTAAAAAGATGTTAGCAAAATATCCGTGGCTCCTTGATGAAGTATCGGGTAAGATGGATAAAACTATGTTAGAACAAAGAGAGATTATCGCAGCCACAGGTGTAATGGAAGATGAAATTGGTGGTCCTGTTAAAATCAATGAAATAATCTTGAGTTTAAATGTTGACTTCAATATCCAAAAAACTGAGGATGAGCTTAAAAGAATATTAAATGAAGTTGAAAGTTTAGGTCTTTTAAAAAAAGAGCCCTCTGGATGGATTTTAACTAGTGAAGGGGGTCAGATTTGTGATGAAGTTCTTAATAGAAATTTCAAAGCTTTTGAATTGTAAGTTTTATTATAACTATTATTAGTTCTGGCTCCTTTAACGTATTTTCATTTTTTTAAATAAAATAGAAATTTTAAATACTTCTTAATTTATATCATAACTAATAAATATAAATTATTAGGAAATTATTTTTTATTATATAAGAATATATTTTGATTTAATAGTTCTTCAGTGTTAACTTGTTTTATATTAAGTCGGTTAGCAACCAGGAAAAACTGTTGAAGATAAAAGAGTTTATTGGTATCTATTTCCCTAAAAGGAAGAATTTACATTTGATATGAGGAATATGGAAGAAAAAATTAACCAAGAAGCTATAGAATTAGTACGACATGCTATGTCATTGTTAGATTTGAAGTTATATAATGATGCTATTGAAATTTTGCGCAAAGCTATAAGGTTATATCAGCAAATTAATAAAGAAGAAGAATTGAACGCTCTGAGAAAAAAGATCGCGGAGATTTATACTCTAAAAGAAAATCATATAGGCGAAGAGAATAAAGCTATGGAACAAAAAATTCCGGAGACTACACCACCTACAACACCAGAACAATTAATAGAAGAGGCAAAAACACTGGTTGAGATGAATAAATTTGAAGAGGCACTTAGTAAGTATGATAATGCGATTAAAATACTTAACGAAAATAATAGGGGCTCCGAAGTTGAAAATGTTTATAAATTAATTGAACAATGTTATGTTGCTAAAGCGAGATTTCTAAGAACACCTGAAAAGGAAGAAGGTGAAAGTGAAGCTATAATTAAACCTGAAGAAATAAAGCAGTCTAGTGATTTGACTAAAAAAACAGAAGTAAAAATGCAAATGCAGGACTTAAAAATTGAGACGGAAAGATTAAAAGTCGTTGAAGAAAAGTATAAAAAGGAATTTGCAGATGAGGAATTCCAAAGGAAAATCACTTATTTGGCTGATAAAGCAGATAAAATGGCAAGAGAATACGAGTCGCACAAAATAAGAGCTTTAAAAAACGGCCAATTCGAAGAACCGTGCGTATATCCTGATGTTATCATAATGTATGATGAGGCACGCAGATTACTGCTTGACAGAGGATGGATTGAACAAGCAAAAATTTACACAAAACAAGTCCACATATACAAAGAGAAATTAGCCAATGATATTAAAATTAGGGAACTAGAAGCTATGAAAGCTGAAAAAGATAGAGAATATGAAGAAATATTGAGAACTGGAAAAGTTGTAAGGGAAATAGAAAAAGATAGTAAGAGAGAGGAGAGATTTAAAAGCATTGAAGAAAAGTTAAAAAAGGAGTTTGAAGATGAAAAATTTCAAAACTATATAACGGAAACCGTAGGAAATACTGAAAAAATAGTCAGAGATTATGAATTAGAAATCAAAAAAGGAAATTTTGAAGCTGAACCGCCTTACCAGAGAGTATTAGATATATATACTGAAATTCGCCAAAAACTTATAGACAAAGGGTGGATGGATCAGGTAGATATCTACACAAATCAAATAAGGATTTATAACTCAAGACTTGAGCAAGATAAAAAATTGCGGGCTGTTGAGGCTCAAAAAAGAGAAAAAGAAAAAGCATATTTCGATTCTTTAAAAATTCAAAAGAAAGAGGCTGTGGATGTTGAAAAACTAAAAGCCGTCGACGCGAAGTACAAGGGAGGGATTGAAGAGGCAAAATTTCAAAATTTAATTACATCTTCAGTTGAAGAAGCTGATAAAATGGAAAGAGAATATGAAACTAAAAAAAAGAAGGCAATTAGAGAGAAAACACTTCTTGAAATTGAAGCACCTTATCTTAAAATTATTGAAATTTATGAAAGATTACGAGACATGCTTCTCCAAAAAGGTTGGACGGACCAAGCGACGATTTATATGAGTCAAATTCAGGTCTACACTGAAAAGTTTGAACGTGATAAGATTTTGAGGGACATAGAAGCTCATAAATTACAAAGATAAAATAATTACTTAGGAAACCGAAAACAAAAATTAAAATCTAAATTTTTAATTATTTAAGGTTAATTGATTGAATCAATTAATGAATGATCAAAAGTAAATTTTATATGCTTTAAATTTTCTCTAGTTTCTAAATGATAAATTTACCTATATATCATTAAAATAGATTTCATTAATCATAGGGAATTTTTAAGAATTCTTAAAATATTATATTATTATATAGGTCTTATAAAGTTCTTTTTAAAAATTGTGGATAAAAATGGACGAAAACAATCAGAAAGAAGAATCTGCCATAAAAAAACTTAAGAAAGTTGAAGAGAAATACAAAAAACAATTTGAAGATGAAAAATTTCAAGATCAAATTACAGAAAGAGTTACAGAAGCGGATAATTTAAT
>CAZRKO010000028.1:0-8330 GCA_964600445.1 uncultured archaeon | reverse complement strand
AAAATAAAAAGGGCCTTAGAGGATGAAATTTTTCAGAACCAAATAGATGATCAAGTAACTGAAGCAGAGAAATTAATTAGAAATTATGAGCTTGAGATTAAAAAAGGAAATTTCAATCAAGAACCACCATATCAAAATGTAATAGAGATTTATAGAACTATTAGACAAAAACTACTAGACCGTAATTGGAACGATCCGGCGATAATTTATATGAATCAAATCAAGTTACTTAAAGAAAAATTTGACAAAGATAGAATATTGAGAGAGATAGAAGCTCAAAAGACTAAAAAAGAAAAGGCTCATTTAGAAGCTATGAAGTTAGGAGAGCGCAAGAGATCTGAATATAAGAAAATACTTACTGCTCAAGAAAGAATTAAGAAAGAAGCGGAAGACGAGGCTTTTCAGAAACAAGTTGATGAAAAAGTTACTGAAGCAGAAAAAATGATTCGAAATTATGACTTAGAAATTAAAAAAGGCAATTTTGAAACAGAACCCCCCTACCAACAAGTAATTGATATTTATACTGATATTAAGGAGCAATTGTTAGAAAAAGGTTGGAAAGAGGAGGCATTGATTTATGCTAACCAAGTTAAATTAACAAAAGAAAAATTAGAAAAAGATAAAGTATTACGTGAGATTGAGGGACAAAAACAAAAAAAACAATTGGAATATGAAGAACTCATCAAAGCTAAAGGAGATTATGGGCAATTAAAGTCAGATATAGACTCTTTAAAGGAAGTTGAGGGGAGACATCGCAAAGATTTTGAAGATAAAATGTTTCAAAAGAAGATTACTGAAATGGTTAATAAAGCAGAAGAAATGGCAAGAATGTATGAATTTGCTATTCGGCAAGGGAAATTTGAGGAAAAATGTCCTTATCAAGAAATAATTGATATTTATACTGAAGCTAAAAATAATTTGACTGAACAAGGATGGGCTGAACAAGCTATAATTTACACAAAACAAATTAATATTTACTTAGGGAAATTAGAAAAAGATAAAAAATTAAGGGAGATTGAAGCTCAAAAAGCTCAAAAACAGAAGGAATTTGAAGATACTTTTAAATCCAAGCAAGAGATAAAACAAGTAACAAAAGATATGGAAAAATTAAAATTAGCAGGAGAGCAATACCAAAAGGAACTTGAAGATACTAATTTTGAAAACGAAATTGCTAAAATGGTTGATTTAGCAGAAGAATTGGCAAGAAAATATGAATTTGCTATCCGACAAGGGAAGTTTGAGGAAAAATGTCCCTATCAAGAATTAATTGATATTTATACTGAAGCAAAGAATAAACTAATTGAAAGAGGCTGGTCTGAACAAGCTAATATTTACACAAAACAAGTCAATTATTATATAGGCAAATTAGAAAATGATATGAGACTTCGGGAAATTGAAGCTCAAAAAGCCCAAAAACAAAAAGAATTTGAAGAACTTAAAAAGTCTAAAAAAGAAGATAAGCAATTAGAAGAAGATATAGAAAAATTAAAAGCAGTTGAGGAGCAGTATCAAAGAGAAATTGAAGAAGAGAATTTTGAGAACGAGATTGCTAAAATGGTCGATGAGGCAGATGCAATGGCAAGAAAGTATGAACTTGCACTTCGAAGGGGTAAATTTGAAGAATCTTGTCCCTACTCTGTTATAATAGAACTCTATGAACAAGTAAAGAAAAAACTCTTAGAAAGAGGATGGAATGATGAAGCTGCAATTTATAGGAGGCAAGTTCATTTGTATCAAGATAAATTCGAGCAAGACAAAAAATTACGAGAAATTGAAAGGTTAAAGCTACAGAAACAAAGAGAATTTGAGGAGCAATTCTTAATTAAAACTGAGGAAGGATTAGAGGGTGAAGCAAAAAGAATAAAAGCTGTGGAAAAGAAATATGAAACTATAGCCGAAGAAGAGAGATTTCAGAGAGAAATAAGCTCGAATGTAGATCAAGCAGAGGAAATGGCGCGAAAATACGAGTTTGCTATTCGGCAAGGGAAATTTGAAGAAAAATGTCCCTATCCAAAAATTATCGATATCTATACAGACATTCATCAAAAACTTAAGGAAAAAGGTTGGGTAGATCAGGCTTTTATATTTAATAGCCAAATCCAGTTATATCAAGAGAAGTTAGAGAAGGATAAAAAATTACGGGAATTTGAGGCCCAAAAAGAAACTAAAAGCAGAGAAATGATGGAATTACTAAAAACTAAGGGTTCTAAAACTATTGATGACGAGAAATTACGGAAAATTGAAGCTAAAAAGAGAGAAGGGGAGAAGTTATTAGAGGATGGTTTTTCTCTTATTGATAGAGCAGAAAAATTGGTAAAAGAATATGAATTAAGGCTAAAGTTAGAAAAAAATATCTTACTTTATGAAAGTCCTTATGAAGAAGCTATAAAGTTGTATAGACAAGCGAGGCAAATATTTCAAGAAAATCATTGGGATAATGAAGCTAATCATTT
Organism: uncultured archaeon; assembly: GCA_964600445.1. Classification (GTDB taxonomy): domain Archaea; phylum Asgardarchaeota; class Lokiarchaeia; order Sigyniarchaeales; family SOKP01; genus LW40-45. Next base: position 5,877 of record CAZRKO010000028.1, on the reverse strand, counting down.
AATTAATACAATAAATTTTTATAAAGATAAACAAGAAAAAGATGATAAATTACGAGCTATTGAAAAAAGTAAAGCAGAAAGAGAAGAAATTAAGGCTATCACTGTAAGACCAAGAGTAGATCGAGCTCAGATAGAGAGGAAAAAGAAGGCTTTAGCTTTGGAAGAACAAAAAAGACAACAGGAAGAGTTATCAAATGAAGCGTTTCGGATTATAGATGAGGCAGAAAGTATGGCAAAAAGATACGAGTTAGATCTAAAAGAGGGCACCTTCCCTGAACCCCCTTTCGAAGAAATTATAAAAATGTATGGCAATGCTCGTAGCATGTTTGAAGAAATTGAATGGAAGGATCAGGCAGTAGACCTTATAAATACGATAAATTATTACAAAGAGAAGATGCAGGCGGATAGTAAATTAAGAGCCTTAGAAACCAAAAAAATAGAAAAACAAAAAAGAGAGTTGGAGGAACAAAAACGGATTCTCAAAAAGCAAAGAGAAAAGGAGATGGAGCAATTAAAACTAAGGGAGGAAAAACTTCTTGCAAAGAGAGACCAAGAAAAGGAGTTAGAGTCCAAGAAATTTAAGGCATTTAGTCTTATGGATCAAGCGAAAATACAATTAGACCAGGATAATTTTGATTCTGCAATTGAATTATACGAACAGAGTCAGAAAATAATTTCTGAGATCAATTGGGCAGAAGGGCTTAAAATGGTTCAGGAGTCAATAATTATAATAAAAAAGAAAAAGCAGGAGTTTGAACTTAGAGAAAAAGCACTAGAAGAAGAAGAAGAAGAAAAATTGCGTTTAGAGAGTGAATTAGAAGAAGAAATAACCAAAACTAAGGAGTTGGGAAGACTTCAGCAAGAACTTAAAAGAGAGGAAATGTTAAAGATTCAAAAGCAAAAAGAAAAAGAAAGTCAAGCTTCAGAAAGGGCATATGGTCTACTTGAGAGAGGAACCCAACTCTTAGAGAAGAAAAAATTTAAAGAAGCACATGAAATATACATAGCAGCCCAAGATATTTTTAAGGAACTTGATTGGTTTCATGAAGTAAATCGAATAAACAATGATTTATTATTAAATCTTCAAATTGAAGAGACAAAACAAAAAAGGCTTGAAGAATATAAGAAGAAAAAATTAGAGGAGAAGCAAGAGCTTGAGAATATGTTACTAGACGCGGAACAGCAAAGAAAAGAGCTCGAGAGCGCAAAAATAAAAGAAAAACGTGAGAAATTAAGAAAATTACGAGGATCTGATAAACTTAAAGATAGAATAGAGGAAAACTTAGAACGAGCAAATATTGAGATACAAAATGCCAGATATAATAAAGGAGTTTTGAAATTGAAAGAAATCATTATTATGATGGAAAGAGTAGGTTGGGATAAGGAAATCGCAGATGTAAATAATCAAATCCATGTATTAAGTAACAAAAGCCATGTGCCACTTATTGTATTAGAAGATCTTGATGAAAAAGAAAATAAGGAGAAATTTAAATCCGCATATGGAGCCTTAGACAAAGCACATGTTTCTCTACTCAAAAATCGTATTATGAAAGCAATATCAGAGTTAAATGAATCCATATTTAATCTTAAAGAAACTAAAATTGGAATAAAATTTATTGACCAAATTGAGACGAAAATTGCGGAACTAAGGGAAGAAATTGATAAGAAAAGACAATTGAAAGATGTTTCTGATATTGAGGGAATTGAAGTCGAAGAAGGAAAACCTTTAGAGTTGTCATCAGGACTCGCTTATGAATACATGGATAAATGTAAAAAAGAGGAGCGACGCAACAATTTTAAGAAGGCTATAGAATTTGCTACGACAGCAAAGGAGATTTTTGTAAAACTTGGTTCAGAATGGTCGCGTGAAATTATGTCAATTACTAGATATATTAGCATATTAGAAAACAAACAAGTCGCACGAGAGGAGTCATTTAAACGTAAAAAAGAGGAATTAGAAGAAAAAGAGAGATCCTTAAAGGAAGAGGAAGAGGAATTTAAAGAGAAAATTGCTGCTCGAAGGGAAGCAAGAAAGAAGAGAATTCGAGAACTAATGGAAAAAAAGTAATATAATAATATTTTTTAATTAGAAGATTATTAAATCATTTCCAAAATTAATTATCCATATTTTTAATTTACTCATTTTAAAATTCAGTAAGATAGATATACTTTAAGAAAATTAAAAGGTAAAATAAAAAAAAAATTTTAGATCAATATTTTTTCTTGAATTTTATCTTCTATCTGAGATTCTATTAAAGTAGAGCTTATATTTCTTTTAACAGATTCTTCAATTAGATATTCTGTCTTGATTAAATCTCTAATAGCTACTCGAATAGCTTCAGACCTATTAGGAAACTTTCCGTCGGTAACTAATAATTCCAAAACTTTAATATAGGCTTCAGGCAAATTAACAGATATTAATATCATTACTTTAATCACCAGATCTTTAATTTTTTCGATATTAATATATATATGGAGGTGATATTTAAGCATTCACTGGAAAATGACCCTACTAATTCCGACAAAAATACTTTTTAATAAACTATATATATATGGTCTTGTATGTAACACATAATACGAATTACTATATGTAATAAAACAATTAAAATTTAATGAAAAAATAAGTGGTGAGAAATAAGTGGCTGATATAGAAGCTCAATTAAAAGAACACCTTAAAAGTGGCAAGGATTGGGAAAAAATGGAAACTCCTGTTGAAGGCGTTTCTGTTGTGAAAGTTCCTGCGACGAAGACACGACCAGCAATATTACATTTGGAAATTAATCCTTTAACTGATGATGGAAAACCCATGAAAAGAAAAGGATTATTTGTTGGGAGTAGAGAAATGTTGGTTAAATTTAGTGAAGCCTTAAGTGATGACAAGGTATATCAATTAATAGGAGAACTCGAACGAGTGAATCCAGAGGTCAGAGGAACAGGCTCAACAAAAAAGTTGAAAATGTAGAAAAATCAACTTTAGTTATAATCATACAAAAGTTATTTCGAGCTAACACAGAATATATAATTGGAAAACTAAAAATTTTTAATTAAAAAATTTATTAAATATACAATTATCCTAATAAAATAAAATTAGAATAATCAAGAAATAGGTGTGTAATTTTGGCTGAAAAGGAATGTACGCAATGTGGTGGAAAAAATTTTCGCATAGCCCACGATGAATGGATGAAGAGAACATTTAGATTTGTTGAAAATGGCACACTTGAAATGTGTGATGGGTGTGGAGCTAAATATTTGGTATGTGAGAAATGTGGTAGCCTATATACTCGCGTTCATCCGGCCCTAGAAGCTTGGGAAGTAAATCAACAATGTCCAAGCTGTGGTCAAGTTGATCCCGAGGTAAAGGCTTGGGACGGGGTTTCTGCACGCTAATCGACACTATAAATTATTTTTTTAATGTATTTTTTATCATTATTTATTTTTGAGAGGATATAATCAAATCACTTTAAACCATTTTAAAATAATATCTCTTAAAATTAAATGTGTAAGAGATAATATTTTTAGGTCTGAAAATATCTTCCCTAATGAACAAATTTATAATTTAATGGTTTGTAAATATTTCGTATAGGCATCATTCCATGTTGTTGTAAATTTTGGAGTGAAATCAATTATCGGAAATGAATTTTTAACAATTTGTCTTAAATCTATAATATCATCAACTCTTTCTAAAGTTAATGCTTGGACCAGAAGATTACCTATAGCTGTAGCCTCTATTGGTCCAGCCTTTACAGGAATATTTAATACATTAGCAGTAAATTGATTCAATAACATATTTTTACTTCCTCCTCCAATGATATGAAGAATTCTTATTCTTTTTTTAATAATATCTTCAAGATTTTCTATTGCTTCTCTGTATCTAAATGCTAGACATTCGAATATTGTTCTTGAAATTTGTCCGATTGTTTCAGGTATATTTTGATTCGAATTCTTACAGTAATCTTTAATTGCTTGAATCATATTACTTGGATTCATAAAGCTATGATCGTCTGGATTAATAAAAAATTGGAATCTCTCCTCTTTTTGGGCCTCAAGCTCAATATCCTCCCAAGTTAAACTTGGATTATCTTTATCCCATAATTTCTTACATTCTTGGATCAGCCACATACCAGTAATATTTTTCAAGAACCGAATAGTTCCATTTATCCCACCCTCATTTGTATAATTGTATTTTAAAGCTCTATCCGAAATTAAAGGTACTTTTAACTCTACGCCCAGTAAACTCCATGTACCTGAACTCAAAATGCCAAATTCACCTTCCTCATATTCATTCATATCAACAGGTACTGCAGCATATGCCGAACCTGTATCATGAGTAAGAGGTGCGATTATTTTAGTATCTTTATTTAATCCTACTTCTTCTGCGATATTATCTTGTATAACCCCTAATATTGTACCACCGGGCACGATTTTCTGAAACCATTCCGATTTTAATCCCAATTTTTCAATTAAATCATAGGCCCATTCTTTCTTGACGGGATTATAGAGTTGAGATGTTGTAACATCTGAAAATTCCGAAACTATAACGCCTGATAGAAGATAATTAAAAAAATCCGGAAGCATTATAAAGGTTTTAGTAATACTAAGGCGAGGTGATTTATTCTTTATCATTGAGAAAATTTGAGTGGAACTATTAAGTTCCAAAAATTGAATACCGGTTTGATTAAAGATTTCTTCCTTAGGGACAACGTTACACATTTTTTCTATCATTCCAACAGTTCTTTTGTCTCTATAATGATGTATAGGGCCGATAAGTTCATCTTTTTCGTCTAAAAGTACAAAATCTACCCCCCAAGTGTTTATTCCAATCGAATCTAGGACATTACCATGTCTTTTTACATAAATCAATAAAGCTTTTTTTATTTCTTTAAATAAAGATAATAGATCCCAATAGAGAGATTCACCAATTTGAATTCCACTATTTGGAAAGCGATATAATTCTTCTAATTTTAATTTGTTTTCTTCTATTATTCCAACTATTGCCCTACCAGAAGAAGCACCTAAATCAATTGCTAAATACTTAGGTTCTTTATTTTTATCCATGATTGATATAAAGTTACGTTCTTAATATTAATAAATTATTTTAATAATTCTAACTCAGATTTTTTTAAAATACTAAGTTAGACATGATTTATTTTGAAATAAATAAAAAATTTTAATTAATTAAAATAAATAAAATATATAAATCACTTATTTATCTTATAAAATTTGAAATTATTAAAGAATCTGAAGCTGATTTAAAATTGATTAAAGTAGAAATTGCTTCTCCAGATCAAATTGATGCGTTAAGAGCATTCACCAAACAATTAGTTGAGGGGCTTGGTCAAAAATTTGATCCGAAACGTTTTGATTGGGGAATTCAGAGAAGATTATATGATCCATTGCAAAGACATGGGATTTTAATAGCAATAGATGAAGATAATAATGAAGTTGTAGGTATGATTATTGCGGAACTTAGAATTGATCCCTTTGGAATGTCAGAAGGATATATTAAACAATTTTACCTAAAAAGTGGATATCGCGGTCAGGGAGTAGGACAGCTTCTGTTAAAGAAAGCTCTCGAACACCTAAAAAGAATAAAAGTTGAAATAATTAAAGTTAATATAAAAAATAGAGCTTTAGAAGCTTCCAAACTCTATGAAAGGATGAATTTTAAAAAGGTTTATGAAGTTTTAGAATTAGATCTTACCAAAGATGATCCCAAAGATTAGACCAACCAGAAGTCCTTAAAGGTTTTTTTCTATTTAAAGACGTCATTTAGATACTCTTTGGGTCGAAAAATCGCCCTAAAACGTTCGATGAGATTGTAAGTCAGAACATTGCGGTAAATAATTTAAAAGATTTTGTAAAAAGCGGCAATATGCC
>CAZRKO010000027.1:8487-12205 GCA_964600445.1 uncultured archaeon | reverse complement strand
ATTCCGCCGATACGGCGCCCTGTGAAGCATTAATAGAATTAGGTAAAGATTGTGATATTATCATCCATGCGGCAACTTTCTCCGAGCGATTAGCCGAAACTGCCGAAGAAAGAAAACACTCGACTTCCGTTGATGCCGCAAATGATGCTCTAAAAATGAATGCGAAACAGTTAGTACTAACACACATTTCTTCAAGATACCAAGAAGACGCCCTTAAATTACTTGAAGAAGCTAAGGAAATCTTTCCTAATACCATCTTAGCCGAAGATTTAATGCGAATTACTTTAAAATGATAAGTCTCTATTAAATTTAGGAAAAAAAAGAGATTTAACTAAGTATCCCTTATAAAAATCTTTATATAGAAATTCAGTTTAATTAGTTATTTAAGGACAATATAGTTAAAAATGTGAAATGAATGTCAAGTAAAGATAAAGCGTGGTATGAAGATAAAAAACTCAAAAGTTTATATGTAAAAGCACAAAGCAATGCGTTTCGTGGATATACCGCCCCTGTTATATCTCCAAAAACGACGTGGATCGGTACAAATAGTCTGACTGATTTCATAAATCACCTCGGAGCGTATTTAGCTGACGATGAGAAGAGAGTATTAATTGTCGTTGATAAAGATTTACGAAGAATGGGAGAGAAAGTAGCCGACAAAATGAAGACAATGAAACAAATTGATAGCAGAATATTTGATCAAGTCTTTCCTGAGGTTCCTAAGTATTCAATCAAAGATGGAGTTAAAGCATGTGAAGAGTATGAGCCTAAAGTAATTATTGCGGTTGGAGGAGGATCTACTATTGATACGGCTAAAATGATATTTTTGTTATACGAGCAACCGAATATTAATTTCAACACCATGATGGCCCCAAGTTTTTTAGGTCTTAGAAAAAAGGTACATCTCTTTGTGGCAATCCCTACTACCAGCGGAACGGGTTCAGAGGCAACTTTTGTATCTGTTGTGACGGATACAGATAGGGATCCGCCTAAAAAGACCTCAGTAGTCCTCTATGAACTATGCCCCGACTTCGTTGTTTTACATCCGTATTTTGTAAAGGATATGCCGCCATGGCTTACTACGGGAACAGGGATGGATGCCATGGCGCATGCCATGGGGACGTATATGATAATTATGAGCTCTTTCTATAACGATATGCATAATCGAAAGGCAATTGAATTAATTCTAAAATATTTGCCTAGGGCGGTTAAAAGAGGAAATGACATGGAAGCTCGCGAAAAAATGCAAGTTGCAGCTTGGCTAGCTACTTCAAGTATAGCTGGTATTGAGCATGGATTTGGGCAGTCATTTGGAGCACTATTTCATGTACATCATGGAATATGTGTGTCTCTCTTTCTTTGCGCTTCAATTGCATACCAATCTAAAGTTACCAATAGATTCTATGATCTTGCGAAACTTTTTAAAGTCAAAAGTTCGGGAAAACAGAAAGACGAAATATTAAGGGAATTACTCGAAAAATTACAAGATTTCATGAAAAAAATTGGATGCCCATTATCTATTCAAGAACTTAAAGAACCCCCGATTTCTTATGAAGAGTATACGGCAAACATGGAGTATTTAATAGAATATGCATTTAATGATTATTGTACTCTCTCATCTACTCGTCCTTTGAATAAGGAAAGTATTAAGAAAGTATTTGAAATAGCCTATAAAAATAAAATAGACGATTTAATGGAGTTGCATTATAAATAGAGATAGGAGGGATATTAAATGAGCGATAAATTGTTAGGATATAATGGAAAATTAGCTTATATTGATTTAAGCGCCCAGAAAATTGAGATCAAGGATTTAAACCCTAAGATTGCCGAAGATTATATAGGTGGTGTGGGGTTATCTGCAAAACTTACATATGATTTACTCTCAGACTCGGATTATGATGTTTTGAAGAACGATCCCTTTTCCGCGATTAATCCATTGATATTTGCTACGGGACCCTTAACTGGAACTGCCACACCTTCAAGCAGCAGGTATTCTATAACAGCAATCTCACCCTTAACGGGAATCTGGGGTGAGACAACTTCCGGAGGCTTTTTACCATTAGCTTTAAGGAGAAGTGGATTCGATGCAATTATTATGACTGGTGAAGCTCAGCAACCAGTATATATATACATAAACAATGGAGAAATTAAAATTAAAGATGCCAATGAATTATGGGGAAGAAATACGAGAGATACAATAGAATTAATTAGAAAAGATTTAACGGATGATAAAATTAGAGTGGCTTGCATTGGTAAAGGTGGAGAAAATTTAGTAAAATATGCGTGTGTTATAAATGATGAGGGAAGAGCGGCAGGAAGATGTGGTATGGGAGCAGTAATGGGAAAGAAAAAGCTAAAAGCAATAGCTGTCAAAGGTAATATATCTATTGAATATTCAAATAAAGATGGACTAATAAAAGAAGGTAAAAATGCGTTAAAAATGCTGGACGCTTCATTTGCAGTAAGTTTTTGGAATCATTATGGTACGTTATGCTATACTGATATGGGAATGATTTTAGGAGATGTGCCGGTTAATTACTATACTAAGACGGAATTTGCTGCAGAAACCTTAACAGGTAGAACTTTAAAGGAACGATATCCAGTCATAAATTACGCATGTGCCGGATGCACAATTGGATGTGGGAGAATGACAATCGCAGAAATTGACGGATCTGAAGTCGAAATAGATGGTCCTGAGTATGAAACTACGGCGTCTTTTGGCCCTAATTGTGGGATTCTTGATTTTGCCCCTATTCTCAAAGCAAATCATATATGCAATCTCGATGGAATAGATACCATATCTAGTGGAGTTTCAATTTCATTCCTAATCTACCTGCATGAGAATAACCTAAGCGTGGACAAAATATCTAATTATTTAAAAGATATAAGGGCAGAAGAGATAAAGTGGGGTAACGAAGACCTTCTAATTGAACTGCTTAACAAGATTATTAATAGGGAAGGTATTGGAAATTTATTGGCTGAAGGTGTCAGAAAAATGGCAAAAGAATTTGATGTTGATCCAGAGTTAGCGGCTCACGTGAAAGGTTTAGAAATTCCAATGCATGACCCAAGGGCTTATCTTGGACAAGCACTCTCATATATGACATGCTGCGTAGGAGCCAACCATAATAAGGGTGATTTCTTCAATATCGATGGGGACGCTGCTTCATATTCAAAAATCAGAAAGGGTGATAGATTTGTTGTTGATGGGAGAGAAGCTGCAGTTCTTATGTACCAAGACGTCACTAATATATACGATTCAGCAACAGTATGCCAATTTCCCCATATCAAAATACCAATTTTGGGCAGATTATTTAAAGCTGCTACTGGTTTTAATAGCTTAGGAAATAAAAAAACACTAATAGTAGCCGGAGAACGAGCCAATAATTTGAAACGGTTAATCTCATGTAAACTTGGGTGTACCAGACAAGATGATCACTTACCAAAAATTGTGTCACAGCCAATTGAAAGTGGAGGAGCAGCCGGAATTAAAGTTGATCTGGAAAAAAATTTAAAAATTTATTATGACCTACGTGGTTGGGATTGGGAAACTGGAGCTCCCTCGAAAGAAAAATTGCAGCAATTAGGGATTTAACTTAGTAAAAATTAAATATTCTCAACTTATTTTTTTTCTTATTTTTTCATCATAATTTCCTGAAAAAGTAATTTAGTATATAATTTAACGATCCTAAAATATCTAAATAATCTATGAATTTGC
>CAZRKO010000027.1:6350-8387 GCA_964600445.1 uncultured archaeon | reverse complement strand
TTACACCCAAACTTATTAAATTTTGTGATTTTAAAACGAAAAACCATTCCTTTTTATTGTTCCCTTAATTTTAATGCATAATTAATCTTTAATAATCATTATTAAATAAGCTTGAGTTGATTTTGAGATTATAGAGGAAGAGGATTACTTAGAGTACACTGATTTCTTAGAGGATTTGAGAATTTCGATAGAGAAAGTTCAGATAATTGAGGATTCAAAAGAGAAACATAAATCAATTCATCAGCTTGTAGAATTATCGCTTAAAACATCGGATGAAATTTCCAGTTCCGGTGACTATTTTGAAGCGGGAGAATTTTTATATTCCGCGGGAGAATTATTAGAGGATCTTGATTATTCCCATGCGCTTAAATTATATAAGCAAAACATAAAATTATGGGAAAAATTAATTGCTGATTTCACAATACAAGCAAAACTTCATGAAACCGCCGAGATTTACTTGCGTATTGCCGATTTATATGGAGACAAATTTAATGATATAAAAGCGAGAAATAAGAGTATCTTAAAAAGCATCGAATATTTGACACAGGAAATCAAAATTTTACAAGACTTTAGTGATCCCAAAACAGGAAATTCAGACATGAGAAAATTTGCTCAAAATTATCAAAATGTGGCCGATTTATATTTAAGAGTTTCCGATTTTAAGAATGCTATTGTTTTTTATGAAAATGTAATTGAACTCGCAAAATTATATAGTTATTTTGATATATTATCCTTTTCCTATCAGCAGATCGCGTCTTGTTATGAAGAGTTGGATGATTATAATAAATCGAAAGATATAATCGTAGATGGAATCGATTATTTTTCTAATTTATTTGAAGAATTTGAAGAGAAAAACAAATATACGGCATTAGCTCAAATAAGTCAAATTTTAAAGAATTTATATAAAATATTAGATGATGAGGAGCAGTTTTCTAATTATTCAAAAAAAGAAGCAGGAGCGTATATCAATCTTGCGAAAAGCCTTGAGAAAAAAGAAGAGCAATTTCAAAAAATTTCCAGATATTTTAGGGGCGCCGGTTTATGTTACCAAGAAATACATAACAATTTAATAGAATGTGCGTCTTGTTTTGTTTTGGCAGGTAATTATTCTGAAGAAGTTGAAGATTATTCTAGAGCCGCCATCAATTTTTGCGACGCTGCTAATGTATTTAAAGAGCTTAACAATGCTGAAATGGCATACAAACATTTTGTAAAAGCTGGAGATAATTACTGGAAAATTGAAGATTTAAATCCTTCAACTGAAAGCTATTTAAATGCATATGATATAGCAATCGAAGGGAATCTGGAATTTAATCGATTTGGTATATTTAATCAAATAGTACGAGGATTAAATAAAATTGCAAAGGAGGGTCTAAAAAACAAGCAGTTTTTTACAGCCGCTACTCTAATTTTGGAAAGTATTAAGTTTTACGAGCAATTAGATATAGCAAAAGATATATTTTTGAGAGAGATGGTCAGAAACGTCTACAAGTATTATTATAGAGCAGCGAATTTAAAAAAAATCGGCTATTCTCACATTGTTCATTCTTATGTGTTAGCCTCTTTATCCAGTATTCTCAACGGGAAAGTAAAAAAAGCCTGGGAGATTATGTCTGAAATTGATTCTGAAGGGAAAACAGCGAATATTTTTAAAGAAATGATTAAAATGATTATTAATTGGGTCTCTGAGGGTAAACGAGTTGAATTCGAAAGTTTCCCCTATAGAATAAAGAAAATTGTTGAGGGGTCTGAAGAAATTATATACCTAATCTCTTTATTTAAAAGCTTTCAACCACGAGTAACCATGTTATCTTGATTTTTTAGATTTATACTATTTTTATTATCGCTTAATATATCTCGAATTGCAATAATACAAATCATAATTATGGAAGTTAGACAAAAAATTATCTTAAGTTTTGATTTAGATTTTACGCTTATCGATAATAGGGAAGGAATTGTAAATTCTTTTAATTATGCGTTAAAAAAGTATAATCTTCCTCAGTTTGATAAGGCAGAAATTGAGAAAATGATAGGAAC
>CAZRKO010000027.1:0-6250 GCA_964600445.1 uncultured archaeon | reverse complement strand
AAAAGTATAATCTTCCTCAGTTTGATAAGGCAGAAATTGAGAAAATGATAGGAACTCCTTTAGAAAAAATGTTTGCTAAGGTTACTGATTTGGATCCAACCCCATTATGTTCAGCATTCAGAGAATATTATGTGTCTGAGGGTATTTTCCAAGTCAAAGTATTTCCAGGAGTGAAAGTTTTACTTCCTAAGTTAAACAAATGGTCTACTTTAGGGGTAATTACATCGAAAAAGGAAGAGATCGCGATAAAACTATTACAGTATTTAAAAATTGCCAAATATTTTGATTTTATTTTAGGAGAAACTGATCAGAGAAAAAGCAAATCGGACCCTAAATTAACTCAATATTTACTAAAAAAATACGAGGGGTATAAATTTGTTATTGTAGGAGATCATCCCTATGACAAGGAGTTGGCTGAGAGGTTAGAATGTCCTTTTATTGGAGTCCTCACTGGCAAGCATTCTAGTAAAGATTTAAAATCTAATAAGGCGAGGGTTAAAACCATAATACTAAATAACGTTTCTGAGATTACTCGCCAAAAAATCTACTCTCTTTTTTAATATAACTCTCTTAGACTAAAATCTACAATAAAAAATAAAAAAAGAAAAAGGCTTGTTTATTCCTTCAAATCTTCGTATTGTTTCATGAACTCTTCTGGTTTCCATTGAGATTCCATGTATTTAGTAATACCTGAACTGTCTCTTGGACCTACTACAACATATGCATCTGCTTCATCTTCAAGAGCACCACTTAATCGGGCTGACATACCGGGGATAATTAATATTCGATGCTCTACCTTATCAAATGCTTTAAATTCCTTTACAGCTTCAGCTATTGCACCCGCATTGAATTGACCACCAGCTACTGCTGACTCTATTCCAATTCCTTCGCTATCCACTACTAAAAGCCAGCAATCAATATTTCCACCTTTAAGATCTTGTTCAACTGGGATTTTTGTCATGCGATAATTTGAAGTGATAAATATAGGCGCCATGGGTCCAGGTTCTCCAACCTGATATATTCCAGCATCAACAGCAGGATAAATTCTCGGATCAGAAAATATAGTTTGTTTCATTGTCATTAAAGCTAATAAAGCCCAGATATCTTCTTTTTTCTGTCCTGTATGAAGTACTATTAAAGAAGTATCGATTGCAATCATCATTGCAGCCATAATAACTTCTTGATATTTGGGCCTCCATGAATCATCTTTATCTTTTATTTCGACTTGACTCCAGTAAGAAGCTGGAACTCCCATTACAGGCCAGCCAGCATTAGCATTCTCCTTATTAATCGCAGCAGTTCTTAATTTTATAATATTATCATACGTTACTGCTAAATTACCTGGACCAAAAAATGTTCCCGCATCTAAGACTAGTTCCTTAACACCTAATTTTTGTAAAGTAGCGCTCAATGTCATTAACTCATCTATGTCTGTTGAGGTTGCCACCATAGGTAAATTATTTTGAACGGCAAATGTTCCAATTTGTTCCCAGGAATCTTTTGTTGCAGCATACAATAGTGGTCTCTTATCCTTTATTTCTCCAGCGGAGGCTATTAATATCTCCGGAGTAAAACAGCAGAGCATCACAGGAAGGTTTGAAACTTCTACGATTTTCTTTGCTGCGGCTTTGAATTTATCAGCCTCTCCCGATACACATCTCAAGGCGATACCATTGATTTTTAATACATCACCCATTCTTTCAATCGTTAAATCTGTTAGATATTTCACAGTTTCTACTAAATCAGATTCAGCTAAGTCATCTGGAACTTCTACAAAAATTGCGGTTTCATTGTAATAGGTAAGTTGGTGCCGCATTAATACTTCTTCGCCACCAATAACGATCGTTCTCTCTCCCACACCAATTCTAACGGGTTTTTGGGGGGGAGTAGTGATCTCAATCAATTTATTACGATTTTTAGCTTGTTTAGGTTTTTGCATTAAATGAGTGCAGTCTTGGACTCTGGCCTTTCTCTCGAGCAAATCGGTTGCGAATTCCATACAAGTGTTCCGTCCGCATTCTTTGCAATTACTTTTGTCAAGCAAGGCATAAACATCAAGGGGACTTGGTCGCATTTTTTATTTTCTCCAACGGTTTTATTTTGTTATTTTAAATAATATGTTTAGAATAATAATTAATTGAAATTAAAAGTTATTTTTTTCACATTTCCAAGTAATTTTTCCAATAGAATATATTAAGATAAGGAAAAATACATTAAATAAGATGTCTTGAAATTGAAAATAGAGTTAAAATTATATAAGAAAAACATCGGTGAGTAAAAAAAACCAGCAAAAAGAAATTCAATAATCTTTAAAATTTAGAATCATTTCCGGAATTTTTTTACAGGATTCTCAAGTGATTCATCTATCTCATCTTCAAATCCTTCAAAAATGCTTACATCACAATCCCATTTCTCAAACCATTCATCTGAAAATTTAGTTTGAAATCTAGATACGACCTTTTCTAATTCAGCAATTACTTTTTTTTCTTTCACTTTTTTTGCCGATGAGGCTACATATATGTAATTTTTCGTTTTCTTGAGGATAAATCTTTTATCTGATAACTCGAAATTTGATAAACCTCCTTCAGCGAGTTTTTCTGCAAACATGTTTAGTGCGCTCATTAACGCTCCAAAGAGCTGAGTTTTCATTTGAGCATCAAAAAGTCGGTTAAATAGCACAGTTCCCGAGTGAGTTAGTATCCATATGTCTTGTATTACTTTCATTTTCTATTTACCGTGAGAATCCAAACGATTTTTAAATCTACTTCTTATAATTCCTAGTATACTTCCTATACTATTTAAATATATTTTAGTCAATAAATTTAAATATAAACAAAATTGTATTTGAAAAAATAAAAAATAGAATTAAGAAATTGACTAACATTATAGTAAAATAAAAAAAAAATTTTCAATTTTTTTAAATTATTTCCTTTAATTAGAATTTATTTGATTAAGTTAACAGCGTTTTTTAAACATTTTTCGGCGTTATTAACCATAGAATTAATAATATTCGTTACACTATCTATGTTATTTATGATTCCAATACTTTGCCCTATTAAAACAGATCCATCTTCAATATTTCCCTCGTAAGTCATCTGCATATGCTTTACTTCCTCAACAATCGCCTCAGATGAGTTTTCATCAGCCATCTTATCCTCTTTGTCTATAATAAGACTTTGACTTAAGGAGTATTTGTTTTTCCATAATCTAATAGGTCCGAAGATGCCAGTAACTAACACAGTATCAGAAGCTTTTGCTGGGGGCACAATGTTCTTATAATTATTGTGAAATTCACTTTCTTTTGATGCTATAAATCTAGAACCTAATGCTACAGCTCCAGCGCCCATAGCTAAGGCAGAAGCGAGTCCATAACCGGTAGCAAAACCTCCACAGGCAATTATAGGTACATCAGGATATTTTTGTCTGATTTGTTGCAACAAAACTAAGGTACTTACCTTTTCGTAGGATTGATGCCCTCCCCCTTCATTTCCAGTAACTACTAAGCCATCAACTCCCGAAGCGACACTTTTATCAGCAAGCCATAATGCAGGTGCAACATGAAAATGTTTTATATTTGAACCACTTTCTTTTAATCTTTTAAAAGATTTAGTAAGTATCATTTTTGGAGACCCAGCACTTGTAAGCACATACTTGCATTGTTCTTTTATTTTTGGATTGTTCATAATAAATTTTGGAATTTGTATGCATAGCTTTATCGAATCGGGCTGAAGTCTAGCTGTTCTAATATTAAAACCAAATGGTTTATCAGTACGTTCAACTATATATTCCATAGCTTCCTTCAATTCAATTGTACTACTCTTTCCAAAGACATTCGTATGACTTAATACACCTAAGCCACCAGCTTCAGATATAGCAACCGCCAATTTGGTTGTATAAAAAGGTCCCATCGGTGCACCGATAATCGGATGTTTAATTTGTAGCATTTCTGTTATTTCAGTTTCTATAACCATTCTAAATCACTTTTTAATTGACTAATATAATGTTCTTTTATTACAGTGTTTATAAAATTAGATTTTAAAAGTATAAAAATCTTATACTATTTCTATTGAGGGTATTTTTAATCTTTTATTTTTAACGAAAAATTAAAAATCATTGATTTAAATTATTGCTCTTATCTTATCTTTGAATATCTAACTAAAAATATTTAAACTTGATGTCTATAGGTTAAAAAAAAAGAATTAAAGTCTCAATAAATAGGATTTGAGATTTTGCCCTTTAAAAATTTATTCTGAGAATTTCAAAAAGAATAAAAAATTTCCATTTTTTACTTTAATAATGCCACACAGTCAAGAAGACTTCAAAAAATTTGATACTATGTTTCATCCAAAGCATATAGCATTCATAGGAGCTTCTGAAAGCTCAAGGTTTGGAGCTATGTTATATTTGCCAGCCTTTAAGGAGTCTAAATTTTCAGATACATTTTACCCCATTAACCCAAAGCACGATAAAGTTTTAGACTGGAAATGTTACCCCTCAGTGCTTGATGTACCTTATCCTATTGATACGGCTTATATATCGTTAAAAATTAACGCCATTCCAAAAGTTCTTAAAGAGTGCGTTGAAAAACAAATTCCATGGGTAATTATATTTGCTTCTGGATTTTCAGAAACGGGCGATCCTGAAAGCGCACAGAAAGAACATGAACTTCAGGAAATAATTAAGGGTTCGAATACTAGAGTGATTGGTCCCAATTGTTTAGGTCCATTTAATATTGAAAGTGGAATATCCTTTTCATTTAATTCCCCAAATGGGGCTCTAGGCTCCGTATCTTTCATGTCACAATCAGGTGGACATTTAACGCAATTATTGGATGTCGGATTTAAGCGTGATATGAGATTTAGATATGGTGTTTCATTTGGAAATCAAATAGATTTAAATGCTTTAGATTTCTTGAGACATTATCATTTAGATCCGGAAACTAAAATAATTGCAGCATATTTGGAATCTTTTGGGTCAGCGAACGGTCATGATTTTTTTGAAGAGCTAAAAGAAACTACTAAAACAAATCCGGTCATTATATGGAAAGGAGGACACACAGAAGACGGCTCTCGCGCGGCATTTTCACATACAGGAGCTATTGCATCAGATTTAGCATTATGGAAAGCAATGGCTAAGCAAACTGGAGCAATCTTAGTTAAAGATAATGAAGAATTTTGGAATACAATTAAGACTTTTGAAATATTTTTTCCCAGACACTTACCTAATGGAAGGAATATCGGAATTATAACTCCCGGAGGTGGTTCCTCAGTTAACATGACTGATTTATTTGCATATCATAATCTAAAAGTCCCCGAATTAACTCGCAATTCTCAAGAAAAATTAGCTAAAATTTTACCTAGGGAAAACGTAAACCTAAAAAATCCAATAGACTTAGGGGCGCCGGGATTCGTATTAGAGATTTTTGCTTCCTGCATTGAAATTGCCGTAGAAGATCCAAATATCGATATTATTGTAATCCCTCTATGGCCAGATCATTTATATAACTATATAATTAAGCGAATGATAAAAATTCAACAAACCACTCTGAAACCATTCTTATTTTGCTTACCCTCTATTGCTGATTCCTTTGATTTGGCAAAAAGATTTAAAAAAGTAGGAAAGTTATTAAAAAAACACAGACAACTTTATTTCTTGTCTTTTAAGGAAGCTGCTAACAGTATCTCTCTATTCTGTGATTATGCAGAGTTTTTAAAATCTCATAATATCCATATTTCTAATAATTAGATGATCAAAATATTATCAATTTTAAAATTTAATACTTGAGCATAATAAAACGAGAATATTAAAATGACTAGAGACTTTAAGTGGAAATTTCCATATCCATCCCGAAGAATGCCAATTTTGGCTAAAAATATTGTGGCTACGTCCCAGCCCCTTGCTTCCCAGGCAGGATTGCGAATGTTGCTTAAAGGTGGAAATGCTGTTGATGCAATAATCGCAACTGCAATTGCTTTAACAGTTGTAGAACCTACAAGTAATGGCATTGGGAGCGATGCTTTTGCCATTTTATGGGATGGCAAAAAACTTGTTGGACTTAATGCTTCGGGTAGATCTCCTGCTGCATGGACACCAGAGTATTTTTCAAAATATAATAAAATGCCCCTTCTTGGATGGGATACAGTTACAGTACCAGGAGCCGTTTCGGCATGGGTTGAATTATGGAAAAAGTATGGACAGCTTTCTTTCAAAGAATTATTTGAACCAGCCATCGACTACGCTAGAAATGGAT
>CAZRKO010000026.1:0-12382 GCA_964600445.1 uncultured archaeon | reverse complement strand
TTTTTTAATTACAATATTTCTATTTTTCTACTGTCCAGAAACAGAATCTACGTTTTGAAATATTTTTTTTAGTTTAAGTACATCTTCATCTGGAAGTGGAGGTCTTGAAAAAGATTCGATATTTGCTTTCAAATGATCAATGTCTCCAGTACCAGAAAGAATTACGTCGGCTCCGGGTTCATAATTACAGAAACGATAGGCCGCATCAACTGAATTTACGGCACCCCCCTCATGGTTAAGAAAGTCCAGCGGATTTTTCATATCGATATCAGAAGAATCAAGTTCGCCTTTTTCTATTAATTCATCAATAATCTGCTTCAGACGTTCGGGTCTACTGAGTGCTAACCGAACAGGAAACATTATTAAAGTTCCGATATTTTTTTTCATCGTCTCTGGAAAAACTCTCTCACGAGCAGACTGATTTAAGATATTGAAGCCAACCATCATGACATCCCAATAATCATCTTTTAAAGCTTTTTGAAGCATAGTATGTTGAGGATCATCATTAAACATTTCCGTAATGCCAAAAAAGCGAATTTTTCCCTCATCACGCAGCTTCTGGAGTGTTGGCATAGTCTTTGATATAACTTTTTCATAATTCTCCGGTAATACTGCATGAAGATGGTATATGTCGATATAATCTGTATCGAGGCTTTTTAAACTTTTATCAAAACTTCTCTCTACACTTTTGGGAGAAAGACTTCCAAATAAAGATTTTTTTGTCGATATTATTAGGGATTCACGATCATATCCTTTAATAGCTTCGCCGACAATTGATTCAGTTCGATATAATTCGGCGGTATCAATAATATTAATACCTGAATCCAGAGCATGTCGGATTAGAGCAATGGAATCTTCTTTGCTCTTTCCTGTACCCTTTCCTACGCGACTTGGGCCACCACATCCTACTCCCATTATACTTACTTTCAACCCCGTCCGTCCAAGTACTGTATAATCCATTATTCCACCTTTTTTATTTACTCAAAATTGGAGAGCACATATCTCCCATAATATTCATCAATAATTTGATCTCAATTAAGAATGTTTTTATATTCACGCTACAATTTTTTTCCAAGCCAATTTAATGCAATATCGAAAAACTAGATAACGTTTAATCTTATATAGTTATTAAAAACTTAATAAAAACATTTAGAAAAGTATTTTTTGAATAAAATTTTTTACTATATGAAATTAAGATATAGTTCAAATAAGAATAGATAAGCTGACAGATGCCATACTTTAACAATCGAGAGGGTTACAATCTATATTATGAAGATATTAACCCCTCTTCTGATAAAGGAATTATTATTTTACTTCACGGCTTCGCATCTTCAGCTTCGTTCTTCAAAGCACAAATAAAATTATTAAAAAAATTCTACAGAATTATTGCTTTTGACGCATTGGGACATGGCAAAAGCGATCACCCAAAAGAACTAAACATCTCAAAAAACATTAGATACGAGATTATTAGAGACTTAGAGGATCTTTTAAAATTTTTAGGAATAAAGGAAAAATATGGCATTATAGGGCATTCACTCGTCGGAGGAATGACTGCTCAATTAATTTGCATAAGACATCCTGAGGATATCAAATTCCTCATTTTATTAAACTCTGGATATATAATGATTGATAACGTAATTCGAAATATGTTCTATAATTTGCTGCCCTATTTTATTCGTATGAATTTTTTGGATGTGGTTGCGAATTCAGTTGAAGATGTTCTAGATAAAACAATTCCATACATTATTACTGCGTTATCCAACTCGGTTTATAATATAAATTTACCGAAGGAAGAATTATATATGAAAATCGAAGATCAAATATTTGGGATGATTACAGAGATAAAAGAATACGATCCTTCAGGGATAAAATGTCCCACTTTGATTATAGGTGGGAGGCTTGATAATTTCGCACCTGAACAGATGTCTGAAGAATTGCAGAAAATGATTCCTAATAGTAAGCTTGAAATCATTGATATGGCAGGTCATTTTGCTCCTGCTCAACGAAAAGAAGTAATTAACGAATTAATATGCAATTTTATTAGAGATCTTAAATGATCATTATCTAAATAGCATTCAATCCGCGATATCTGGAATTTAATAACCATTTTTTGTATCCATTTAATCTTCATAGTTTTGATGGAATTAACATAAATTTATAGATAAATAATTCTATTATTTGTTTGAGTTTTTGAATAAAGTCTAATAACTACGTTTATCGAGTGGTCAAATGGACTTATGACAGGAAAAGAATTGGAGAAGAAAGAGCGAAAAATTAGTAATACTGACAAAATATTTAGAAGAATAAGTTCAATTGAGGATAATATCTTTGATAAAAGTACTAATGTAGAAAATATATATGAAAAAATAAGTACAATAAAAGAACCTTCCATAACTAGGTATGAACTTGATATTCCTACTTTTGCTCCTGTTTATCTAACTTATAAGGCTTATAAAAGAATGATTGGATACGCTATAAGATATGCAAACGATCATTTAGAAAGTAGAAAATGGAAAGAGGTTTATGGGGTATTAATAGGGGCGCTTAGAGAAAATAGCTTTGTTATAGTTAAGGATGCAATTCCTGTTTGTGTAGGTGGAAGGAGTGGAGTGGAGTTAGAGCCAATTCATTATGCCGATTTATCCGAAATTGATGCATCGGTCTTTGAAAGAGCCATTGAGGATGGGAACACAGATTTTATTGTTGGTTGGTGGCATACTCATCCTGGATTTGGGTTCTTTTTTTCTGGCACCGATCGTATAACTCAATTAGGATACCAAGGTCCAAATCCTTTCGCCGTAGGTTTAATTTTCGATCACTGTCAAAAACAAGCAGGTTCTTTAGGAGTAGCAGCTCTGAGACTAAAGAACCCAGAAAGAGGGACTTTATCTAAACATATCATTGTGAATTTAAGATATGATATGGGAACAAAAACTATGAATCAAAAAATTAACAAAGTAATAGAAAAAATTCAGAAAAATATGTATAAAGTCTTAAAGGAACTAAATTATATTCGCAATGTTTTAGATAAAAAGTTATTAACAAATCTTGAGAAAAAATATGGGCTTCTTTTATTACTTGAAAAAGATATGGCTGTCATGGAGAACGAAGATGTCGGAGAGGGAGGAGAATATGTATGGGGGTTTGGGTTTCGCAAAGCAACTTATCGAAAACCAAGATTTAGGAGAAGAATTGAAATTGAAATAGAGAAATCAAAAGAAATTTTTGTAGAAAAAAAAATCGTAAATTCTCAACAAAAAATTAAAAACATGCTTTTAAAACCAAATAAGTTATATTATCGTATAATCGAAAATTTTATTAAAAGAATTGATGTTATAAATCCTTATTATGATTATTTAGATGCTGATGAAAGAAAAATTATTGAAAATTTCGGGAGACGATTAAATAATTATTATGAAATTTTAGATCATTTCAATAATGAAGTTGCTTCAATGTCGCAACAAGATGTAAATAATGTATAAGTTAAACATTAACCAGTCTCACATTTAAATTTTGATTAAATTTTTTGGTTCAATTACCTTCAAAAAATTCTCTAAAAACAAAAAATGATTTAAACTTACACATAATAATAAGAATTAAACTAAAAAATAAGGAAATATTAACGTTTAGTGAGAGGGAATTATAATGTCGGAAGAAGATTTAAATAATCTTAAAAGCCGTTTAGAATTTACTGAGGAAGAAATGAAAATTTTTATGGAAAATCCAAAAAACATTGAAATTCTTAAGAAAGCACCTGATTTAGTAAATAAGACAATAATCGTAGAAGTAATTAAATCTCACGGCTGTGATAGTGAACATAAAGTGGGAGATAAATTTTATTTTAATGGGTTCGGAAATTTGCTTACAAAACTCTGTCCCCAAAGAATCTGTATGTCCGCTTTGAGCGCTGCTGGAAACTTAGTACATAGTGCAACTACATTAATGTGGGCGGGTCAAGATCCCAATAAAATGCCATTTAACGTTGCAGGATGTTCAGATGTGGGTTTAGAATGTGGCGGATGGGGAAAAATTGTCATGGAACTTAAAGTTGAAGATCGCAAATAACTCAATTTACTTTTGAGTAGCGAAAATTGGTAGTTAACGAATTAATACGTAATCTTATTAAAGATCTCAAGTGAGTATTAAGTATACTTTAATATACTCAGAAATATCGTGAAATTAATATGGACTCTAATAGGAATGATAACAATACTGTTATTTCATTTTTAAAAAACGATGTGAAAAAGTTCGTGGAAGAACGCGAATGGACACGATATCACACACCAAATAATTTGATTCAAGCACTTCAAATTGAAGCTGCTGAATTATCAGAATTATTTTTATTTAAAGAATTGGCGAAAGATGATATCTTAAAGAACAAAGAACTTGTTGATCAAATATCAAACGAGATGGCAGATGTTCTGATTTATTTGATTAGCCTTTCTAATTGTTTAAATATTGATTTGGCTCAATCTTTTATTAAAAAAATGGAAATAAACAAGAATAAATACTCAATTAAAGAATTTAATGATGGGATGTACTTTAAAAAATGAATTTATCCAGTTCTTGGGTAGCTACATTTATTTTTATGTTAATAATAAGGATTTAATTGAAAAAAAATATAAAAAATACAATTTAAAAGTAAAATAAATTCAAAATAGATGACAGTAGAAAATATTGACGAGATAATTAAAAGACAATTCGATAGTACGCTAAATGAAACTAATTTCTCTTCATTAGGAAGCCTATATAAAGGCAAAGTACGTGATAATTATATCCAGGAAGATATCAGAATTATAATTGCCACTGATAGGTTATCTGCGTTTGACAGAGTCATTACTACAATTCCATTTAAAGGACAAATGCTTAATCAAATATCTGCTTTTTGGTTTGAAAAAACTAAGAATCTCGTTAAAAACCATATTATTGACATTCCTGATCCAAATGTTGCTGTGGTTCATCAATGCGAGACAATTCCAGTTGAGTTTATAATTAGAGCCTATATTACTGGTTCAGCATGGCGTAATTATGAACAAGGAAAGCCAACTTCAGGAATAAATCTTCCAAAGGGTCTAAAGAAAAACCAGAAGTTAGAAGAAATTGTAGTAACACCTTCTACTAAAGCAGAGTCAGGACATGACATATATTTGCCTAAAGATACTTTAATTAAGGAAAAATATATTGATAAAGACACTTATGAATTGATGGAAGAGGCTTCTATAAAGCTATTCAAATTTGGTCAAGAGTATTGCAAAAAAACTGGACTCATTTTAGTAGACACCAAATATGAATTTGGAATAAAGGATGGAGAGTTACTGGTAATTGATGAGATCCATACCCAAGACTCTTCAAGATTTTGGATTGCTGATACTTACGAGGGCAAGTTTGACAATGGAGAAAATCCAGACATATTGGATAAAGAAATATTTAGAGGGTGGTTGATGGATACATATCCCGATATCTTTCCGAACATATCCCCTGATCAAGATATCCCTCCCATAATGGATGACATTAAGATAGAGTTAGCAAAGAGATATATGAGAAGTTTTCAAAAAATCACCGGTAAAGAATTCAAACCTGAAGTCTCAGATGTTAAAGAAAGAATTTTAGCAAATTTAAAAAAAGGTAAATATTTATAAATTCTAAGAAAAAATTTAAATACTTTAGTATCGAAATTGGTGTATAATGACTGATTTTGCATTAATTTTATTATTTTTAAATTTCGGATTGTTTATTCTCTCATTTCTATTAATTTTGATGGGAGTATTGAAGGTCAAAAGCAAAGAAGGAGAAGTTTTTAAGGAAAATACCTTACCAAAATTATGTAAATATAGTTATGGGCTTGCTCTGCTGTCGTTAGTTATGATGGTTTTCATTAGCTTTTTCCTTACATACTAATAATTAAAGAAAGATACAAGGCGCCTTCTTCTTTACCAGTAGTTATGTCGAGTTTACTGAGAATAGAACTCTCTTTATCATTTTTGTCGTTATAGAGTATTATTTTTAAGTTAATAAGAACTATTTTTATTATTACTAGCTTCTTTTTTAATAAATGGCATCAGAATATATAGTAGAAATTATCTTGGAAAATAAGCCTGCTGCTCGTGATCCAGTAGGAGAGACCATAAAAAGGGATTTACTTGCTAAAAAGGGTTATGATATGGTCTCTAATGTTCGAAGTGGGCAATATTTAAGGCTTTATCTTGAAGCTGAAAGTGAAGAAAATGCTCAAGATATTGTTGAAGATTTATTAAACAAATTAAGAATTTTTAACCCAGTTACTCAAAACTTTAAAATTTTAAGTTTAACAAAAGAGTAGTTAAAAATAATGAGTATTAAAATAGCAGTAATCCAATTTCCAGGAGCAAATTGTGATTTAGATGCTGTACATGTTTTAAATAATGTAATTAATGTTGAGGCTAACTTAATTTGGCATAATCATTTTAAAGAATCACGTTATGACGGTGTAATACTTCCAGGCGGCTTTACTTTTGGAGATTACCTAAGAGCTGGAATTATCGCAGCTCACAGCCCTGCTTTAGATGAAGCAAGAGTAATGTTGAAAGATGGCAGGCCCATTATAGGTATTTGTAATGGTTTTCAAATTTTAGCCGAAGCAGAATTTCTCCCGGGAGCCTTACTTAAAAATGATTCTCTCAAATTTATTTGTAAATGGATTAAAATCAAGGTTGAAAATAATAAGACCGCATTTACTACTAAAATGGACAAGGGAGATGTTCTTAATTTACCTATTGCTCATGGAGAAGGGCGCTATTATACTGATAATTTAAAGGAATTAGTTGAAAATGAACAAATCGTTTTTAAATATTCAAATGAAAATGGAGAAATAACGGATGAATCAAATCCAAATGGTTCCCTAGAAAGTATTGCGGGAGTTTGTAATTTAGACCAGAATTGTATAGGATTAATGCCGCATCCAGAAAGAGCTTCAGAAGCTATTTTAAGCCCATATGGAACAACCCATGGGAAATTATTATTTGAGTCGATGGTTGATTTCATTAAGAGGAGGTTAACTTAATGCCAAAAGTTGATGTGGAGGGAGACAAAATAGATGTAGATTTAACTGAGCCCGAAATTAAACAAATTAAAAATCTCTTAGAAAGGGAACCGTCGATTACAGAATGGGGAATGTTCGACGTTATGCTTTCAGAACATTGCTCCTATAAATCATCACGACCAAGACTTAAATTATTTGAAGATGCTGAAAAGAATTATGACTATGTTTTAGCTGGCCCGGGACAAGATGCGGGAGTAATAGACATAGGAGACGGATATTGTTTGGCATTTAGAATAGAATCTCATAATCATCCTTCTGCAATTGAACCTTATCATGGTGCGGCAACTGGCATAGGAGGTATTATTCGAGATATTCTATGTATGGGTGTCCGGCCAATCGCATTATTAGATCCTTTAAGATTTGGTCCTCTTAAAAATAACCCCCATTCCCAATGGTTATTTAAGTATGTTGTTAAAGGAATTGCAGATTATGGGAATTGTACTGGCATTCCCACTATTGGAGGCGAAGTTGAATTTGATGAAAGTTTTGAAAGTAATTGCTTAGTCAATGTAGCTTGTATAGGATTGGGGACTATCGAGGATTTTAAACATGCACCGAGTAAAGCATACAATCCAGGTGACTACGTAATTCTTATGGGAGGGTCAACCGGGAGGGATGGGATTCATGGAGTTACATTTGCTTCAAGAACCTTAACAGAAATGTCTGAAGCAGATAGACCTGCAGTCCAAATAGGTGATCCATTTACTAAAAAAATGATTATTGAAGCAACTATAGAAGCTGTAAAATCCGGATATGTTAGAGGTTTAAAAGACCTTGGAGGGGGAGGTTTATCATGTGCTCTTAGCGAATTAACTGGCGATGGAGGAACTGGTGCTAAGATAGATATGACTAAAATTTTTACAAGAGAACCTAATATGAATTCTTTCGAAATCATGCTCTCCGAATCTCAAGAAAGAATGGCATTTATTGTAAAACCTGAAGGTCTAGAGAAAGTATTGGAAATATTTAAAAAATTTGAAACGGCTCATGCGGTAATTGGAAGAACTGATGATTCTAGAGTTTTAAAAGTATATAAAGATGATAAACTTGTTGTAAATCTGCCCGCAACCGCACTTTCTGATGCTCCTACAATTCCGAGAGAAGAAAAACGACCTGATTATCTAGATGAATTACTTGCTCAAAAAACTCCTGAACCCCCATTAGAAATTAAAGACATTCTTTATAAGCTAATCGCATCAGAGAATATTTGTAGTAAAGAATGGGTATATCGTCAATATGATCATGAAGTTGGTGTTAGATCTATTGTTAAATGTGGAGATGGAGATTCTGGAGTGTTAAGAATCATAGGAACAAATAAATTTATCTCTGCAAGTGTAGGGGTAAATTCAAAACATTGCTATTTAGATCCATATGAAGGTGCTAAAGGAGGTTTAGTAGAAATATGTGGAAATGTTATAGCAAATGGAGCGAAACCAATGGCTATGGTAAATTGTTGTAATTTTGGAAATCCTGAAAAACCGGTTTCGTTTTGGTATTTTTCTCAAGCTGTAAAAGGAATGGCAGATTTTTGTAAAGAATTAAGAATTCCCGTTGTTGGAGGAAATGTTTCTTTTTATAATGAAGATGAGGTTACAAATACAGCAATAAAAGGAACACCAATAATTATGATTGTTGGCCTAATCGAGGGTAAAGAAAACATAATCACGCTCCCCTTTAAAAAATCTGGAAATGACCTCCTTATTATTGGTGATACAAAAGCAGAATTAGGTGGATCTGAATATCATTCTGTTATATTTGACCTTGAAGGGGGTGTTCCGCCCAAAGTTGATGAACAGAAAGTAAAGACAACATGGAATTTTCTTCATGAACTTTATAAAAATAATCTTGTAAGAGCAAACCATGATATAAATAAGGGCGGGCTTATCATAACGATTGCCGAAATGTGTTTTAAAAATAAGTTGGGGGCGAACCTAGATTTTTCCGAATATTACGATAAACAGCTGCGGAAAGATGGATTTTTGTTTAGCGAATCAGTTGGAAGATTTATCATCGAAACCGCACCTCAAAATTATGATAGAATTATAGGGCTTGCCAAAAAATTTAATATAACTGCTAAAAAAATCGGCGTTTTAATTCCTAATCCGGAAATAATAATTAATGGACTAGAAAGTGAAACCGTTAAGCTTGATGTTGTACAAATGAAAAAATTATACGACTCTACAATACCAAATCTTATGGAAATATAATTCTAAATTAATTTGTATAAAAAAACACCGTTATTAAAAATGGGTTCCATTTTGTCACTTCAATTAATACTTTTATGGTAATTTCGAAGAAATAACTGAAATAATTTTATTAATTGATTAAAATTGTGTTAACTATTAAATACTTAAAGAACAGATATAGTATTAAGGCTAATGTAAATATCAAAAATTTATACTTAGCAAAATTATGAATAGCAAACTTTTTTGTTATTATTTTTTAAATAAAATATAAAATTCATAAAATTATTATCAAATTATAAATTATATTTTTTGATAAAATTTAGTTTATCTTAAATTGAGGTGGTACAAAATTGCGTTGTAAAGCATGTATGAAATGCCGCGAGTATGTCTTAATTCATCCTGAAGATCCAGCCAATCAAGAGGTCATGAAAATATTTGAGGGAAAACACAGGGGTCACACCGTTGTGACTTTAGATTTTAATGAAGTAAAAGGTACATTTAAAAATTTTCAGGAAGAAAAAGCTGAAGAATCTGAGGAATCTTCAGAGTTAGAAGAGTAATAATTTTTTAATTTTTTTTATGTATTGAAATCCAACTAAGAAATTATATAATTCTGGGTTAGTTAAAGAAATTTTTTTATGACTTTGAAAAGCCTCCATGATGGAATTCGATACTGTATTTAAGATTCCGTTTTTCACAGAAGCTCCTAATTTCTTCTTCTATCAAATCCCACCCCGAATGATCTTTTTTAAATTCCTGATATAAAGGCAGAAGTTTAGGAGAATACTCTTTTATAATTCTAAAGATACGCGGTACGTTATGCGGCCGAAAATTTAAATTTTCAAACATATAACTATCTACAAAGTCTACCGATTTTTCAATTATATCCCGAAAATTCGTAATTCCTGGAAAAAATGGGGATATAAATACATAGGTTTTAATTTCACTTTCACTTAATTTGTTAATCGCATTTAATCTGTCACCTGGTTTTGATGCCCTAGGTTCAATAATTTTAGCGAATTCTTCATCCAACGTACTAATCGAGATTCCCACTTCAATATTATCAAATTTTTTAAAAAGTTCAATATCTCTTTCAACAAATTTAGATTTTGTGAGAATAACTATCTCTGCTTTAGTTCCAACAAGTTTTTCCAGAATTTT
This sequence comes from uncultured archaeon, assembly GCA_964600445.1. Lineage (GTDB taxonomy): Archaea > Asgardarchaeota > Lokiarchaeia > Sigyniarchaeales > SOKP01 > LW40-45. Next base: position 1,957 of record CAZRKO010000026.1, on the reverse strand, counting down.
TCTAGTATTTCGGAATTTTAATTCTAAGGGAATATAAGGATCTGTTACAGAACTAATCAAAATTCTCTTTCCATTATATTTCTGAGGTTTAATCTTATTTAAGTCAAAAGTTTTGATATCTAAAAACTGACCCCATTTATCCCCTTTATGGCCTGTAAATCTAATCATGAACTCAGCATAACAATAAATACAACCATGTTGGCAACCAGTGTAAGGATTTATAACATAATCAATTGATGGTATATTACTCTTAGTTATAATGCTTTTAGCTTCTCTAAAGTTAATTTTCATAATAAAAAATAGAAAAATTTTAAGTAAGGATAAAATAGGAATTTAATTTAAAAATATATTTCTCTTCAGATTAAACTGTGTTTGGTATTAAATGATAATACCAATGATCATCGTTTTTTACCAACTACTCCCATATATACGGCAAACTCTTTCTTCTCATCTAAATCTAATAATTCATTGATTTCATCGTCATAGTAAGCTACAACAACACATGCATTTAAGCCTAAAGCCTCGGCTGCTAAATAGAAATTCTGACCGATATGACCACAGTCTAAATAGATATCCCGATAGGCTCTCTCACCATATGTATTCCTTGTCCTTTCAATCACCGCGGTCCATACAAAATTTACTGCCGATTTCGCAAGCATTCTCTGTCCGTAGCAGGCTTCAGAAACGGTTTTCCGAAAATCTCCTTGCTTTAGGTATTCTAATTCATGCTTTTCTATGTTATAATGATAAATTCCTTGATCTATTCCGCTAACATTATTGATAACTGGATATACTTCTATTGGGTATAATGCTCCTGCTGACGGTACGGTCCGAAAAGCAAATTTAGGAAAAATTCTTGTAAGACCAGTCATTCCAAATAACAATAAGCTTAAATCCATTTCTGAGATAGGGTCATTTTTAAAAGCCCTTGTAGAATGTCTCTTATTTATAATATCCCATAACTGTATATCAGGCGAAAATTCAGGTTTTGGAAGGGGGATCCTCGATATTACATTCTCATAGGTTTTATATAGCTCTAACCTTTGCGTATTCTCAGTTACATTTGCTCGTCCTACACCTCTGGTATTCTTCGACTTTTGTTGGAAAATTTCTCCATAAAAGCCTTCTTTTTCATCGTTCATAGATATATTAACACTCATTAACTTTAAAAAATTTTATCAATATACTTCTATGTATTTTTTTTTACTTAATTAATACCCCTGGAAGAATTTGAATCTGCGGTTCAAGATTGAAAATCATGAGTCCTTGGCCGAGCTAGACGACGGGGGCTTATTTATTGCCCATTTAAAGGGAGGAATTAGGGATGTAATTAGGGGTGTTTTCGTTCTGAAATTAAATATTTGATAATTTATTCGTAATAGGTAGGATTTTTTGTTTAATGTTGAACACTAAAATATTACACGCATATTATATGGATAATTATTTTTTCAATTTCTTTTTAGATCTAACTTCTAAAACAATAAATTGTGGGATATGTCTATTTTACAAAACCGATCATTAAAAGAGCTTCTTATCGAAGATATAGCTTTAGCAAATAATTATAGGAATTTTCTCTCCTCACTCGATTTTAAATCCATCAAAAGTGTTCAAAATACAAATAGAAGAGAGTACATTTTTTCAATAATCTCTTCAGCGTTTAAAGGAATTATTCCTGATGGATTATTACCAAAGATTTCAGAACTTTTTATTAATTATCTTGAATGTGAAAATAAATTCTTTTCCAGAGATCAAATCAAAAACAAAATAAAGATGGTGCTAAGGAAAGAGTCTCACAATGATATTACGAAATTTATAATTATATTAAAGAAAATTCAGTACCTTATTAGAAAGGTGGAGTTTGATAACGTTCAATTTAAAGTTGATTTATGCCGAATTGAACGGTTTTTTCTTACTTTGATCATGAGAAAATATACCGATAATTTAGTTAGAGGGCATC
>CAZRKO010000025.1:0-12399 GCA_964600445.1 uncultured archaeon | reverse complement strand
AAAAACTGGTGAATCTAATACACTAGAACTAGATTTCGGTTCTGGAATCAGAATCATAACTAATCTGGATTAATCAATTTATTAAGAATTATAGCTTAATATTTTTGTTTTAACACTTGAGGGAATATGGGTCCAAATTGGCAATCTTAAAACAAAATTAAAAAATTGGTTATGATTTAATTTTTGATGTTTAATAAAATAGCTCCAGTTATAATAAGCTAAATTATTGAACATATTCATCAAATTAACTCCAAGAGGATTGTATTTTGATGAGAAAAATCTAGCTAAATAACTTCCTAAACGATTCGTTTGGGGACTTGATTCTGGATACACTGATTCGGCCAACGGTCTGTTAAATATTTCATAAATGGAAATAATGGGAATTAGTTTATCTAAGGACTCATTTATTTTTTCAACATAATTTTCATCATCCAAGGATAGTGAACTTAATTCGTTTAGTTTTCTGACAGCATAGCGAAAATGTCTTTCTTTGAAATATAGCCACATTCTAGCCATTTGGTCCCTCAGTTCTTTTATTGATTCAATAATTTGTACATCTTCAAATTTAAATCCCTGTAATTTTTCGTAACTATTGATAAGAGTTAATAATATCGAATTTGTAGATTCTCGATCAAAATCATCCTCGCTTTCATCCTTACTTAAAAATTTAAATTTTAATTCTTTATCAGTGGGGGTATGTACTGTGTGTGTAAACAATGGTGTTGTCCATAAGAATTCCCTGAGTTTTTCCATTAATTTTATAGTTTGGCCATACTTTTTAATCACAGTAAATTGTGTCAATAAATATTTATCCGGTATCAATTGTTCTATGAAATATCTTATTCTATCAATAATTTTTAAATTCTTAAGCACGTTCTTTTTTCTTTTCTTATAAAAAGAGATTTTTTTATTTAGTAACTTATTAAGATTCATCAATTTCTGTATATATGAATAGAAATCTATATCATACTTTTGAACAATATAATTATGCGATACTAAAGGAGTCTCTAACACTTTTTGTGAGGGAGAATCAAATACTTCTTTTTCAACGCTCATAGCATGATCTCCAATAGTATAAGAAAAGATAACTTTTTCAAGAGTTTCTTCCAGTGAATTATATTCTCCTAAATAGTTTGGAACACCAGTAAAAACACCATGCAATAATGTGTTAATTCCTTTGAAGATATTATTATCATATTCGGAAATAATTACCGATTCAAATTCACCTGGATGGTGTCTTTTTGATTTGAGCTTCTTATTAACAAGCACAATTGCTTGATTCGCTTTATGGCATATAGTATAACCCCATTTTAAAAATGGCTGTATATACTTTACTATATTGAGGTGATATTTGTAAAATTCAGGTCCAAAATATATGGGAAATCCAAATCCTCGTGAGGTAGAAAATATAAACTGAAAGACATTTCTTGTTTTCTCTCCTTTTAATAGCCCTGGAAATTTAAAATGCAAAACAATTTTTGGATATAAAGCGGCTAATCCTAAATTCATCCAAGCTTCAAACAAAATAATACTATCGGGAAATCTAAATGAATCTCTTTTACTTAAAAAATCATCACTTAAAGTATTTAGAGCAGTTGGGATGGTGAAGAGCCAGTCGTTTTTCTTTCGAATTGTTGTTAATCCTTCTTTAAACTTTTTAAAGATTAAGGGCTGAATTTGTTTTTGTATTTCACTTTTTTTATGATAGTAGTTATTCATTACTCGAAACAAGGAGAGCATTTCAAGTATTTGCCTTTGTAAATCGTGTGAAACATTTACGTAAATCTTTTTATCATTGATAGAATGTTGCATTGAATTTTATCAACCTTTAAACTAAGTTCTCAATATAATAACTGTATTATTGTATTTAATTTTATAACTTTTGTTAAAATAAGGATTTAACACTAAATAAAATTTTCAAGTTTAATTTTAATTAAAAATGGGATAGATTGTAGCAAAAGTAGGGAAAAATGCGGTATTTGGAAAATCCCGTATTTGAAAAATCGTCCTACAAGCTCCCTATCCCTATTTCTTGCGTTTTGCAAACAGGCTTTTCAACTCTCCCATGATAGCGCCTCTTAGACTTACAGGACTTGCGGGGCGACTAGGTCCGGGCGGCGGACCTCCAGGTGAACCTCCAGGTGGACCTCCAGGTGGAGGGGGTGGACCTCCGGGTGAACCCCCAATAGAAGGTGCCATAGGTGCTGCGCCAGGAGATGCTGGTGCTGCCACACCTCTAGTTTTTATGGCATTTAAATCATTCGTCATCGTGTTAACTTTAGATTGTAAATTTGTAATTTGTGATTTTAAATCGCCTATAGCTGAGTCAACAAGGTCAGGTATTCGTAAAATAATTGTCATTATTTTTTCGATAATATCCCCAAACGTATTTACTTTTTCTTCTATTGGGGATTTCTTTGCTCTATCAAGGAAGCTTGTAAATTCTTCGGCTATATCTAATCACCAATCATTTTAGTTAATAGTTAGATTTTGAAAGAATAATTTTTCTAATAAATATATAATAGTTATGTTTAATAAAAATTTGTGTTATTTGACCATAGCAATATTGATGGAAAAATATTTTATAACTTGAATAATAAGAATATAAAAAAAGTATGAAAAAAAGATAACCTAACTCATCTCAGTCGTTGAATCCTGTAATTTTATCCATAAATCGTTAAGTTCGGCTCTGGTTTGTAAAAATTGTTCAATTTCTTTCAGTAAAATATTCCTGGCCTGATCGAAATCCCTTTGTAAATCATTTAATTCGTTTTCAAGCATAGTTAGTTTACTACCTTCAATCATTTTATTTTTTGTTTTTTCTATACTTAAAGCTTTTTTAATTACGCCTGATCTCCTACCAGCAATTTCTCCAAGGGCATTAGCAAATAAATCGCATCTAGCTGCCAAATCATCTTTCCGAATAGCTAGATCTTTGATTGCGTTAACGTAATTATTATTGGCTTCAATGAATTGGTCGTTTTTATGGATAATATCTTGGTAATAATTTACTTCCTCGTCTTTTACATTCGATCTCGACTCTCTAGCAAGCGTTTGCATTTGTTTTAATACATCTCTAAATGTTCTATTAAGCATTTGCCGGGCTATATTTAATTTTGCTATATTATCTGCAAGTTTTTTCTGAGAATCTGAGACTGTTCTCTGTAATCTCGCAACCTTTTTAAGATGAGAGGCAAGAGACTTCTCGGACTTCGCAAGTTCGAGTTCATCTTCATGGGTTATAATTGGCATTTTATTAAATCTCTCACTAATTTTTTATATTGTTAATTTAAATAGATTATATTATAATCATAATAACTTTTTTTATATATTTTTATGCTCAATTTCAATAGGGAAAAATAGCGGTCATGATATTATCTTTATAATTAGCCTTTATGATTTTAGCCTTAATTTCTTTTCCGATTAAATTTTCCGAATACTTAAATGGTTTATTTAGAAGTATTTTAATACCAATATCTTTAGTAATTTTCCCTATGCATTCATTATGCCATCTACCTTTGGAAACGATCTCTAATCTTATTAGATCCCCTTTCCTATAATTTAAAGGGACCATAGTTTTTATTTTTTGAATACCGAAATCTTTCGGACCTAGTTTTAATTTTAGGTTATATTGCCTTTCTAGTTTAGATAATTGTTTATAAAAATAGTCCCATGATTTAGGCCTAATTTTCTTTAATTTTCTACCTGTTTTATAAATTAAATATTTTTGAATTCCTAATTGAATTTTTTTCTCAGAAAACCCTTGATTCCTTAAATCAATTACGAATTTGATAATATCTTCTATATCCTTGTCGTTTTCTCCAGGAAACCACACTGGAGCTAATAAAACATCGATATTTGTATTGAGTAAAATGTGAATATTTTTAATTAAATTTTTCAAATCATAATTTTTACAATCACATAAATATTCGGCTTTTTCTTGATTTAAGGTATTGAGACTAATATTTATGCGTGAAAGTCTGTTTTCTTCTAAATTTTTAATTATCTGTTTACTTAAAAGCAAACCATTGCTTTGCATAGAAATAACTTCAATTCCCTCAATAGTCCAAAGTTTCTTTAATAAATTATCTAATTCAGGATAAAGTAAAGTTTCGCCGTATGGAGCAATGTGAATTTCTATATTATGACTATCTTTAAAATCAACGATTTTTTTGACTTTTTCAACTAGATAATCCGAATTTACAATGAAATTGTTATCATAATCTCCAGCACTTACAAAACAGTATCTACATTTGAGATTACATAAATTTAAAGGTTTAAGTTCGATAATATTTGTTCCTCGGTCAAGAATTCCTAAGAAATCTGTCCCATATAAAGGAATGGCCGAATTTTTATCAATATAAATCGTTTTTGAACTCATATTATGATATTTTTATAGTTTATATCTTAAAATCCCCACAATTGAACCTAAATCTAGAATTTGTTGGCCCGTAGAAGTTTGGCTACTTAAGATATCAACTTCGCCTCCAGAATTTTCCACATTTGTGATAATACCTTCAATTTTGAGTTTTTGAGTTTTTGAAGTACCTCTAATTAATAAATCTGCCACAAATAATTGCTTAACGGCTCCTCTTTCAGAAGCTTCGCTGTTTTCCTTAATACCAATTGAAATTAAATCGGGCTCTGTGTTAAATAATTTAAAGATTTCTTCAATTTTTTCTGTTTCTTGTAAAATTTTCACTTTTTTTTTCAAGCTTGCCAATTCCTTAGATTTTAACGTCTCTCGAATAGCACTTTCCGTACCGGAGCTAGCATGTATACTTCTGATTTTCGGTATGTAATCCGGATTATATTTTTCTTTCAAATAATTTATTAGTAAATCTCTTGTATTTCCCGGTCCACAGATGATAATTAAATTAATATCGGTTGAATTTAGATTTTCTTCAATAACTTTTCTGATATGTTCAAAAAAATCGGTTACAGCTTTATTTCTATGTGATTGTTCGTATCTTTTTCCAGGTATGTGTGATTTTATTGTCGCGATCCTATTTTGACTAAAGTTTGTAATAATTTGGATTGTCGCGAGCCCTGTTTCGATTGCCATCATTAATATGATGAAATTTGTCTCAAATTTAGATGATTGCGTCAGTCTTTTCATCTCTTGGGAAGACCATTTTTCTTTAATAATCGTTAATTTCTGTCTTGTTTCAATATTAAATGTATGGTACGTGCCGAAACTTATAAAATCTTCTGGTCCTTCTAAAATTGTTCCTTTAACTCTTAATCTATTTGAAAATTCATGAAAGGAAACATCTTCAACCTTTAGTTTTAAAAACATAGGTTTTCTTTCTCCTTTCGACCCTTCTTTAAGAACTACCCTTCTCTGGGTTCGAGCAGCTACTTTATCATTCTTCGAAATTACGTTATACAATGTCCAAAGATCATTTAAATTATCGATTTTAACAGTGATTTCTCCTTGTTTTTGATTGAGATCAAGAATTTTCAAATATAAATCTAAACTCCAAAAAAAATATAATTATATTACTAAAATAATAGATAGTAGAAAAATTGAATTGCTAAGAATTAAATTTGAGATAAATGAAATTTAATAATATAGAAAAAAAATATAGAAAAAAATACGTAAAAAAAAATTCTTAATTATTCTTCTCCCAAAGCCTCTTTAACTTTCGCTAATTCTTCCATACGCTTCTTTTTTTCTTCTTCGCGCTTTTTCATCACTGCTTCATCAGGCTTAGCTAAACTTACTCCTTTCTTAATTTCACTTTCAATCTCTTTATCTATCGGCATTTTTCTACAACACCTTTTTTTTTTTATATAATATAAAAAAAAATTTATTTATAAGTTTTAGTTTATAGAAAATTTATTTATATAATTTCTAATTCCATTAAATATGCGTCTTCTTTTGATTGGTAATATTGATCTACTTTCTGTACTATTTTGAAGCCAAACTTACGATATAATTTTATGGCAGCAGTATTTTCGACTTGTACATTTAGGACAATTTTTTTAATATTTTTTAATTCCTTGATTTTCTGAACGGTGTTATATAAAAGACAAGATCCATAACCTTTATTATGATATTTCGGATTAATCAAAAAATTGATAAGATTTGCTCGATCACGTCTATCTTTTACCACAATAACGAACCCTATTATTTCTTTCTTAATTTTATTTTTTTCTAATTTTAAAAAAAAAGTGCTTTTTCGGATTAATTTCTTAATTAAATCTTTCGAAAACGCATTTTGGTTAAAAACCATTTTTTCCAATAAAGAAATTTCATTTGAATCTTTAGAAGATACTTGTTTAATTTTCATCGTCAAAACAGTTTTTTATTAAGGTGATCGTTGATTTTGATATTATATATATTCAACTTCTTTTAGAAATACACGTAGGGGCGTTCTTTCTGTAATTTGACAGTATTTTCCTCTGAAAGGGATGATCTCTTCTATGAATCCTTCTAATTTTTTATCGTCTAAGAATTCAATAAATTTATCTATTAAAACAATATAATATGGTAATTTAATATTATTTTTTTCGATGGATATAAGTTCTTTAGGGATTTTAAATTTTGATACTATTGATGTTTTAACAACTGCTAAAATATCTTCACTGCCCTCAATTAGAGCATATATTAGAAGCCCGTCATCTGTTATTTCTTCATAAGGTAATTTAATTGTATTAGCTCTTCTTAAGTATCGATTTTTTAATTGATGGTAATCTTTTGCTCTAATTGTACAAAAATGTATTTTAAGAGAAGTTTTAGGAGCTAATCTTTTTATAAGAGCCATTGCCGTTTCTTTACTATTTTCAACAGCTGCAATCGTGTCTTTTTTTAATTTAAATCCTTTTTCCTTTAAATACTGGCTATTAGGGTAACAAATTTCAAATTCGTTCAGATTAATAAATTCTGCTCCAATTTTATCTAAGTATAATATTAAATTTTCAAGATATTTAGTATATTCTTGAGTTGGAATTACAGGAACCTCAGCTCCAACAGACATTCCTTTATTTAATGCAAATTTAATATGCTCCCATTTATTTTTAGGAGGATGGAACCTTATCTCATCTAGACCTGCTTCAGCTAATTTTTCTGCAATAGATTCATTAAAGTTATTCCCATTTGTGTAGAGATGTATATGAAACTTTTTGCCTTTTATTGTTTTCACGTATTTTATGTAATCTAGAGTTTTTTCCAAGTTTGATTTTAAAAGTGGCTCGCCACCCGTTATACTCATTCCTTTAGCATTAATTTTAGTTATCTCAATTAATAAATCATCGTTAGAAAAAACTTGAATTTCATCGGCGAATGTATTATTCTTCCCTTTTCTCTCTTGTGAGATTGGACAATACCATGAACAATGATCAGGTTTTTGACAAATACCATTTAGAAATAAAACTACTTTAGCGCCCTTTAAACAAAATTGACAACCTTTAGGAATATTTCTACCTTTTAGGTAAAATGTGTTTCCTTTAGATTCTAAGATCTTGGATCTTTTCATCTTTGATATAGTTTTTTTCGTATTATCGCCTTTTTATCTGATAATTTTTTTAGTACTTCTTCAGTTGATTCATTAATATCAAGCTCTCTTTTTAAAAATACACCTGTTCTTCCATGTTTCTCTCTTTTTAAGAGAACTTTTTTTCTTTCTAATATTGTATCAATACTAATTCCTAATTCCTTAGCTGCCATTGCTTCGTTATCAATTATGGAAAATTCATCATGTCCCTGTTGATTTGGTTTTATTAAAACTAATCTTTTATCAATGCCTGGCCTTCTCATACCTAGATTTAGTTCGTTTAAATTTATTTTTCCTCCAAAATCATAAAACTCTAATGTTTTCTTATCTAATTTAGTTAAAGGAACAGTAATGCTTTCCAATTCGCTTAAATATATATAAAGTTTTATTGAATCTTTTGGTGTTGCCATAATAATTTCTCTAAAATAATGCTTAAAGCCATTTTTATTCAATATTAATTCAATTCGGAATGATTGAATTGGTTCAGTAAAGATAATATCGATATCACTATTTTTATGTACATTTCCTCTAGCAATACTTCCATAAATATGCGGGGTTAAGCCTTCAAACATTTTTAAGAGGTTTGCAGCCATTACGCGTTTTAACTCTAATAAAGTCCAATCAGATTTAGAATAGATTAATGATTCTGAATGGTCTCTTAAGATCTTTTCTTTTGACATAAATTAAGATAGAACTTGCGATTTTAATATATTTGATTCTATTAAATTAATTATTATCCCTAGTAGAATAGTCTCATAGTATTTAAATGAGCTTTTGCTTTTATCTACTATCAATAAATTAGATTTGAGAGAATTGTAATCTGCTAAGTATGTTAAAAACTTATTTAAATTTTTGTTAGTCAGAAATGTACTTGAATTCTCACTAAAAATAATAAATAGTTTTGATAAAACTTCCTTTTTATCAATTATTTCAGCAATTTTTTTTTGGTCAATTATCTCAAATTTAGGGTTAATCAATATCATTCCAGCATTGTTTTTATCATATATAATGGAATTAAGGAAAACTTTAGATTTATGATAGTTTATAGTTAGATAACTGGAATTAGTAATTAATTGTTTTAGTTTAAAGAAATTCAAGACAGATGAAATTTGATGATTAAATTCTTCTTGTATTTGTTTTTTTATAGATTCGCTACTATCGAATGATTTAATGTTAAGAGTGATATTTATAACATCAAATCCATAACTAGCTAAACCCTCTGTTAAAACTTTAACTAATCTTTTATTCTTGGTGCTTCTAAATATTACAATTGATGGTTTCAGCATATTCTTACTTTTTAAAACATTATTCACCGTAATACTAATGTTTTTGACTATTATATTTTGATTTGTAAGCTCAAGAGACTGTTTATCAAATATAAATTGTTCCAAAGCAATGTTAGATAATGTAGATCTCCATCTAAATCTCTCCTTGAAAATTTTCACACTAACCAAGAAAACGATTAATAATATGATTACGACTGTATCAATGATAATCCAATCAAACTGAAAAAGATTTATGGGCATATTATTCTACAACTTCTTTTATCCAATTTAAATATTTTTCTGATCCCTTTTCAATTTTAAACCCAATACATTCAGGAGTATCATAGCTATGTATTTCATTGATCTTCTGAATGATTATATCACATTTTTCATCCGTTGTTTTTATTAATAAGATATGTTCGTTGTCCTCTTCAATGTTGCCTTTCCACTTATAGATAGAAAAAATATTCTGTATAATATTCACACATGCAGCAAGTTTATTTTCAACTAAAATTCTTGCTATCTTTTTTCCCTCCTCAATGGTAGGCACAGTTACAAGAAAGATATATTGACTCATTTCAAATACTTCACATTTATTATTTCACTTAATGTTATAAAAGAAGGTTCTCTTAAAATTTATTTTATAATTTTTCAATATAATTAATATTTAACAAAATTTACAAATAAGAAAAATAAATTCCATACTTTAATCTTAAGCTAACTCTGTAAGAAAAATATTTTATTATTACCCTCTTATAATTATCTAAAGAAAAAAATGAATATGCCATAGACTAGTAAAATATTTGACCTTTTTAGTGAAATGCTTCTTTCTATTCAGAAGAGTATTTCTAAAAAAGAAATTATAAATAGTCGAAATAATATTAATAATAAAAATAACTTAATACTTCATTAGTATTAGATTTAATTTAATAATAATAGTTTAATGATTGAAATTATGACAGCCATTACAAGAACATGTAGAAGAAAGCAAGGAGGTGGGTTCTATCTTACATAACCTATACCTAATCCATCAGCATACCGGCAAGGTTCGAAAGTTTTTCAAACCCTGGAATTTGTCTGATACATAGGAAATATGGGACTATAGAATTTAACCAAGATTTAGTGTCCGGCTTCCTTACAGCATTAAAGGATTTTTCAGTTGAGTTCTCTAAAGGTTCAGGCGAATTGAAAGTAATTGATATGCAAGTTTTCTATTTAATGCTGGTTTTTAAGGAGGGCGTTTTAGTAACGGCCGCGGCGGATAAGAATGATGATAGTAAAATTACTCATAGGGCTTTAACTGATATTATTGATATGTTTACAGCAGAATATGGTGACAGCATAGAGAGTTGGAAAGGAGATGTACGGATTTTTAAAGATTTTCATGAAAAAATTGATGTGATTTTAGAGAATGGTAAAATTGCCGAAATAAAATTAAGAATTCCTATTCTTAAAATTTACAAAAAAGATTTTGTGAAATCACAGAAAAAACTGGCAAAAAGCGGCTTGGTTATCTCTGAAGATGATTTAAGGGAAGTTTCAGATAAGAAGCCAGATTGGACTAATAAGAGATTACCGAAACAGGTTATATCTCAAGGATTTTTGGACAAGAAACAATATGAAATAGCTCACTTAGCTGATGGTTTTCATACGATTTCTGATATTGCTGAAGAAGTAGGAGTGCCAGAAGTAGACGTTCAAGTTATTATAGACAGTTTAGATTCGCTAGGTTTATTAAAATTTATAGAAATTAAGTGAGAAAGGTCCTAATTTCTTTACTTTTACTTATTTAAAATTGTTTTTAAAATAATTTTTTAAATGAAGTTCGCATAATTCATTCTATTTGAATGTAGATATTGAATCTCCTTAAATTAATTCCTTATTTTCTGTTCTTACAATAAAAGATTTAAATGATTTTAAAATTAAACAATTAACCTTTTGAAACTTGTATAATTAAAATTTTGTGATCAAGGATGAATTTGAATAAAATAGACGATAATATCTATGAAATCCCCCCTAAGACTTTGATGGTACGATTACAAGGGAAAATAGAGAAATTTCAAATGAAAGTTCCTGTTCATATTTATGCTAATGAATACATCTTAGGGAAGATTAAACAAGATAGAACTTTAGATCAGATTAGTAATGTTGCCTGTTTACCTGGAATTGAAAAGCATGCTATTGCACTTGCTGACGCTCATCAAGGATATGGTTTTTGTATAGGAGGTGTAGCTGGAACTGATGCCGACACTGGTATGATCTCCCCGGGAGGAGTAGGTTATGATATCAACTGCGGAGTTCGGTTGCTGAGAACTAATCTGATGTTAAATGATGTTCAAAAAAATGTCCCAAATCTATTAAATTCAATATTTAGAAACATACCTTCTGGATTAGGCTCCAAAGGGAAATTAAACATAAGTTATTCTGATTTAAATAACGTTTTAGATAATGGTTTAGATTGGGCATTAGATAAAGGATATGCAATAGAAGAGGACTTAAAACACTGTGAAGAAAATGGTTGCTTAAATAATGCAGATGCAAGTCTAGTATCTGAAAAAGCAAAACAAAGAGGAATTAAACAATTGGGTTCTTTAGGTAGTGGAAATCATTTTCTTGAAATACAGAAGGTAGATGAGATATTTAACAAAGATATTGCGAAAAAATTAGGATTTATTGATACAAATCAAATTACAGTAATGATACACACTGGTAGCAGAGCATTAGGACATCAGGTATGTACTGATTCATTACGAAATGTTGAACGCGCTATGAAGAAATATAACATCAAAGTACCTGATAGAGAACTCGCATGTGTACCAGCTGATACGCCAGAAGCACAGAATTATTTAAGTCAAATGGCGTGCGCTGCTAATTTTGGATTTAATAATCGACAAATAATTACTCATTGGATAAGAAAATCGTTTCAAGATGTATTTAAAAAACAATTTAACGATTTAGATTTAAGTTTGATATATGGAGTGTGCCATAATATTTTAAAAATCGAGGAACACGATATAGACGGGAAAAAAATGAAGCTAAACATACATAGAAAAGGTGCCACTAGGGCATTTCCACCGGGTCATCCAGAGATCCCCCAAGATTATAAAGATATAGGGCAACCAGCGCTAATTCCAGGAACCATGGGTACAGCTTCTTATATATGCGTTGGAAAACCCAAAGCAATGGATTTATCATTTGGTTCAACTGCTCATGGTTCTGGAAGATTAATGTCTCGCTCTAAGGCTAAAAAGCTATATTGGGGAGAGCAAATTAAACAAGATTTAAGTAAAAAAGGGATTCTAGTAAAAGCTGCTTCAATGAAAATAATTGCTGAAGAGGCTCCAGGTGCGTATAAAGATATTGATCAAGTGGTAAATGTAAGCCATGACCTTGGAATAATTGAAAAGGTTGTCAGATTAGTACCTGTAGGGGTAGTTAAGGGCTAATCAATTTATATATCAAATACGATATTAATTTGTACGTCATCCTTATTTTCTTCTATTTCCATGAACGAGTAAGTTATGGCTTTAACTTCTATTCCTAACTCATGTTTATTTTTATCGAATTTTTCACCTTTTAGGATTGCTTGTAATTCAAATTGTTCATTGACCTTTTTAACGGATTTTACCTCAATT
>CAZRKO010000024.1:0-12445 GCA_964600445.1 uncultured archaeon | reverse complement strand
GTGCTTTCTAAATTTTGTAATCTTCCAATTGTTTTTGAAGATTTTTAATTTTTAGTTTTGCCTTATTTAATTTTCGTTGCAATTCCTCTGTTAATGCATTAGCTGTATTTTTTGTAGCATTTACTTCTATATTAATATTGGAGGGTTCTTGTTTTGTTCCTAAACTTAAAATTTTATTACTAAGTTCTTCGATCTTATCATCCTTACTCTTTAATTCTGCGTTTAATTTGTTGATTATATCCTTTAATTTCTCAATTTCTTCTTTCTTAATTTTCTCTTGTAACTCAGCAATTATAATTTGTAGTTTATTAATCTTATCTTGTAATTCTTTTACTAATGTGTCAAAGGGCTCCTTTTTTTCTTCAATTCTTATTACAGTGCTATTGCTTTCTTCTTCTTTAGTATATTGTTCAAGTTTGAGTTGGAGCTGAATTTTTTCTTTTCTTAGGAATCCCATTCTATCTTTTAAATTTCGTATGGTTTTTTCTTTTTCTTCAAGTTCCATTTCAAGTATTGAATCTTTTGCTTTTTTCCATTTTTTTTTTGAAGCTTTTGAGTTCTCATCTGATATAAGGGATTCTAATTTAATAACAGTCTCTTCGAGTTCCTCAATTTTATCTAAATATTTAATTACCTCTTGCTCTCTAACTTCTAATTCATTTTTGGATTCCTTAATTTTAGCTTTTTGGTTATCTTCAGTCATGTCTGAATTGGAATTTTTATTTATTCAAGAGGTGTTTTTTTTTAATAACTTACATTAAAACATTTTTTTAAATTTTAACATTTTAGTAAATCTATCTTAATGATTTCTCTTTATTAATATTAATTTATTGATTTTAATAAATATTAAATTATTCTGATTTGTAATTTTAGCTTATGAATTTGGCAAAGTTTAGAACATTTTATCTAGAAAATTTATATCCACATTGCCATTATAATTCGATGCTTCAAAAAATATACAAGTTGGTGTATTTAATAATTAATATTGAGCAATATGTTTACTTATTTTTTCATTTAATTCTTCAATCATTTTAATCCTTGATTGGATTTGGGAGTCTGACATGAGTGAACTATGAGATTGAATTTGCTTAATTAATTCGCTTATAATTTCATTTTTATAATCCATCAATTTCTTTAAATTTTTATACTTTAATTCGTTCTGTCTTACTTTACTTTCGAGATTTTTAACGTCAATTTCATTTTTTTGTTTTTCTAGTACTATTATTCTATTTTGTTTTCTTATCTTATCTTGCAAATCTTTTACTAAAATTTCTAAAGGTTCTTTCTTCTCTTCAATTTTTATAATTGACCCTTTAGGCTTAAATGTGAATTTTTCAAGCTCACGTTGAATTTGTGTCTTTTCTTTTCTTAAAACTCCCATTCTATTTTTTAAATCTCTAATTAGTCTTCCTTTCTCTTCAAGTTCAATTTCTAATTTTGATTCTCTAACTCTTATTTTCTTTTTCTTAGAAACTTTTGGGTCCTCATCTTGGAGAAGTAATTCTAATTTCATTATTGTCTCTTCTAGCTGATCAATTCGATCGTAGGAGTCATAAATTTCAGTATCTTTCGATTTAATTTCATCCTCTAATTCCAAAATTTTGGCTTTTAAATCCTCTTCAGTCAATTTTTTATCCTAACTTTTTTTTTCAAGAATTTCGTTTGAAGTATGTGTAAAATAAGAGCTAAAACTATAGGTAGAAAAAATTTTCTTTTTTTCATTAGTTTAAATAATAATAGTGCTAAACTATTTAATATATATCGAAATCCTTAATGTTGAATTGGTCTATTTTTTTCATGATAGGAATTAAACTTAGCAGGTTGAACACTATCATTACTCCAAAAAGTATTGCAAGACCGGTAAAAGGAATATATAAGGGGGGCAGATAGGCACGATCGAATAAAACTACAGAGTTAATTATCATTCCTAACGCTAAACTCAATAGAAGAGATGGACCTATGACAAATAAAGATTCTAAGAACAAAATTCTCTTTAAATCCTTTTTTTTTGACCCTAAAGCTCTCATTATTAAGAAATCTTTTGCTTTTTCTACTAAACCTGCTTTTTGATAGTTATATAAAGACAGAATTGAGATAATAGCCATTAAAATTATTAAAAAAATCGGATATAGTGTTAAGCTTGATAGATAATTTATGTTTTTCTCAAAAATATCGTCTAAACTCTTGCAGGTAAAATCAGAACCTAACTTAGCTTTTATAAGATCTTTTAACTCGTCCTTTATATCATTATATGCATTGCTCTCGAGCTCCAGCAAAATTAAATTAACTTCATTATTGGTGAAGTTTAATCCTTCTTGAAATTCATTTATGTCGATATATCCGGCATATCCACTATAAAAACTATCAATAATAACACCGGAAATGTGAAATCTATGTCCTATATTTTTAATTTTCATGCTTTGATCGAGGGGGTAGTCAAAGAAATTATAGGCTAGTCCGTCGCCAATAGTCATATTATCGTTAGCATCATCTTCATCAAACCACCTTCCTTCAATTTCAAAATCTTGTATAATCTCATCAGGATCAACACCAATAATAGGATAATTACCTTTTCTATCTTGACCAATTGTTCTATAACCTCCACCTCCTTCTTCTCCTGTATAATAATAATATCCAATGAGTTCTTCCACATCACAAAACTTAATTAGTCTTACCTCAAAATTATCAACCTCATCAATATCTTTAATTTCTATAATATCAGTCTTATTGAACATATATTTGGAGTCTGTAAAATTAATATCATCCTCATCAACCGAAATCGAGGGATCAGAAAACATTTTATACATATCAGAATATTCATCAACAACATCCTCATGCCCTATAACTACGATATCTTCTCCTTGAGATTTTCTAATCCATTCCTGCGAAGAGGTATTTAGCACAAAAATGCCTAAGCCTAATGTAAAAATTATTAAAAAGAGTAATGAAAAGATAATAAAGAACCTTATAAATTCACTTTTCCTTCTGCTAGTATTTATTATCGCAATTTTTATATTGAATCCAAAAGAAGAAAGCCATCTTGGTATTGTAGTTAGATTTTTAGAGGCGTGGAGATTGTAAGGAATGTCCTCTGAAAATGATTTTACTATTTTTTGATTCCCAATTTTCCTCAAAGAATACCCTGTTATCACAAAAATTCCTACAAAACAAGAAAAAAATAACAATGGGGTATATACAAAATCAATTAGAAAAATGAGTTTAAAGCCTAATATATTCATAACTAAAGCAAATATCCCAAATGAAACTAAACCGAGAATTAATCCCAAGATAAAGCCAAATAAAAAAATGATATAGGCTTCTAAAAGATAAAATCCATATAGCTTATCAGGTAAGGTACCTAGTGCTTTCATAATAGCGATATCTCTTTTCTTATGGATCACTAAGGTAGTAGTTATGACTACTACTACAATAAAAGCAAGTACCATTACTAAGATAAGGATAAGAGTATTAAATCGAGTATATATCACATTAATGGCTCCTGAAAAATAATATTCATTATCAATATCTTCTTGGTAAAAGATATTGTTTTGAACGATTAAGTTCACTCCAAGTGAAATTGAAAAGTAAATTAAAAATTCGGCAAGTGCTATGACTAACGCGATCGTAAATACATAAGGAAAGTTAGACTTCCGTTTTCGGTAAAAATCTTTCAATGCGAAATCTAAAGACATTGTTAATTAAAACTATAAATTATTTATTTTTTTTATTTGAAATTACTTCTTCTTTTATTATTTTAGCATCTTCAAAATCGATTATTCGATCAGCAAGTTCGATTAAATAATCATCGTGGGTAACAATTATTATTGTTTTACCTAACGCTTTTAAACCTTTAAAAATATCTCTTATAATTTCGGCAGATTTTTTGTCTAAATTCGCAGTGGGTTCATCCGCCAAGATCACGGGAGGGTCATTCGCCATTGCACGAGCGATTGTTACCCGTTGTTGCTCTCCTGCTGAAAGTTGAAAAGGTAAATGTTCTCGGCGTTCACCCCATCCTAATCTTTTTAACAATTTTACAGCACGGTCTCGTGCCTGTTTAAATCCTCCACCCGCAAGATTCATAGGAAACATAACGTTTTCTTCGGCTGTCAATGTACTTATGAGATTATAATTTTGAAAAATAAATCCTGAATTTATGAGTCTAAACGTAGCTAAAGACTCTTCTTCCATATCACTTATTTTTACTCCATGTTCATAAATCGTACCTTTATCTTTCTCAGGAGAATCCAATCCACCAATTAAATTGAGTAGTGTAGTTTTGCCTGCACCTGAGGGCCCTCTTATGACGATAAATTCTCCATTCCTTATTACTAGAGACACATCATCAACGGCTCTTACAATATATTCTCCGATATGATAATCTTTTACCAAGTTCTTCGCTTGAATAACAATGTTATCTTTCATTAAAGCAACAATTTCGTCTGCTTCTTTGTCTTCCTCTAAAATTTTCTCTTCTTCTTCTTTTTTTCTCACATTGTATACAATTTTTTTAAAAATTTAAAATTCAGCCTTTTAAAACTTGATTATTGCCCATATAAATTTCAGGTTTTTATTCAGTTTTTTGTTAAATTGTAAAAAACATTTATATACTAGGTTTTCTTTATGAAGATAGAGGGAACTCGAGAAAACATAATATAATATCCCCTAATTTCCTAATTAAATGGTAACTAAATTTTATCCCATGTCCAAAACCCTCGTGTTTTGGGTTGCTTTTCTCGTTTCTCTCATTCTTTTTTTTCCAGTTTCCAATCATTAAACAATTTTTTGGATCCCTTTTTAAGCTTTACCTATACTTTTTTCTGAAAAGGTTTTTTTTTTGAAAGAATTTATAATTTATAAGATTCTTTTAGGAAGGGGTTTATCTTTTTTTAAGGTATACTTGTATTTTCACTAAATTATAATGAGAATATTTTTGTTTTCACTTGTACTAATTAATCACAGAAATCAACACAAATTTAAAATTAAAAGTGAGGTTTTAAAAATGAATGAAAAAGAAGAAATTGAAATTGTAGAAGAATTAGATACAACCGGATTATTTTGCCCAGAACCATTATTTGAAGTTCGCAACTTATCAGAAACGGTTGAAGTCGGTCAATGTTTTAGGGTGGTAGCCGACGATCCCGCAGCCGAAGAGGATTTACAGAGATGGGCAAAACGAACAGGTACAGAATTATTAGATTTTACCAATGAAGATGGCATTTTAACATTTGTATTTAGAAAAAAAAAGTAGGAGGTATGAAAAAAGATGAGTGAAGATAAAAAATGGATTTTATATGTACAAACGAGTGATGCTCCTGAGAGGCAGTATTCACCTTTAGTATTAGCCCAAACGGCAAAAGCTATGGATCTTGGAGCAAAAGTTTATTATTTAGGGACTGCTTTAAAAATATTAAAACCCGGAGCAGCGGAAAACATAAAATTGGGAGATTTTCCAAGCGTAAAAGAAATGCTCGATAAAACATTAGAGATGGGCATAGAAATTTTAGTGTGCGAAGCTTCTAAAAGGATGTTAGGATTGGAAAAGGTAGAATTAATACCAGGAGTAAAAATCGTAGGCGCTGCAACTTTAAATGATTTAGTTTTAGAGGCTGATGCTACGATGTGGTTTTAATTTTAAATTTTTTCAATTTTTATTTTAGAACTATCATTATGATAAAGAACATGATAAAAAACGATGGAGGAATGAGACAATGAATATATATTTAGATTACCAGGCCGCACGACCTGTTGATGAGAGAGTTTTATCAGAGATGCTCCCTTATTTTAACGAAAAATTCGCAAATCCGTCTTCTTTACATAGTGACGGAGATATTGCTACAGATATTTTAGAAAAATCTCGTGAAAAAATAGCTAAATTTATTAATGCTCCGAATATCTCTGATATCATTTTCACGTCTAGTGCTACAGAATCGAATAATTTAGCCTTGATCGGTGCTGCGCTGAATCGTAAAAAGAAAGGGGACCATATTATAATTTCTGAAATTGAACATATCTCTATTTTAAATCTTGGAAAATATTTAGAGAGACAGGGTTTCAGGGTAAGTAGAGTTCTTGTAGATCAATATGGAATTGTTCGGCTTGATAAACTTGAGCGTTTAATTACTGATAAAACCATCCTTATTTCTATTACATCTGCTAGTAATGAGGTAGGGTCGCTGCAACCAATAAAAGAAATAAGTGATATTGCAAGTGATAAAAAGATTTTGTTTCATACAGATGCGGTAGCCAGTGAAAGTACAATACCTATAGATGTCCAAAAATTGCCTATAGATTTAATTACATTGTCATCTAACGATATCTACGGCCCAAGAGGAGTAGGGGCTCTTTACTTGAAGAAAGGCGTTCGAGTAAATCCAGTTATAATTGGTGGTGGCCAAGAGCGGGGGATGAGATCAGGTTCTGAAAATATACCTGGATTAGTAGGTTTTGCAAAAGCAGCTGAAATCTTGAAAGGAGAAATGAGCAGTGAGGCAGGGCGCCTTAAAAAATTAAGAGATAAAGTTATAAAAGGGATATTGGAAACAATTCCTAAGTCTTATTTGAATGGACATCCTGAAAAAAGACTTCCCATTAATGCCCATTTTAGATTTGATTACATTGAGGGAGAGTCTCTAATTCTTGGCTTAAAAGATGAAAACATCGCGGCTGCTACTGGATCTGCCTGTAGTTCAAAAACTTTAGAACCTTCTCATACATTAATAGCAATGGGTTTATTGCATGAAGAGGCTCATGGTAGCTTATTATTATCTTTAGGAAGATTTACAAAAGAGGCGGATATTGATAAAATTTTAGAAGTGTTACCCGGAATAGTTAAAAGGTTAAGGATTTTATCACCCTTAACGCCTCCTGATTTATTAAAACAATATAAAGAGGTGGATAGTTAAATGAAATCAACAGATTATTCAGATAAAGTATTAGATCATTTTCGAAATCCTAGAAATGTAGGAGTAATTGAAGATCCAGACGGATATGGAAAGGTTGGAAATCCCGTATGCGGAGATCTTATGGAAATGTTCATTAAAATTGGGAAAAACGACAATGGAGAAGATATTATAGACGATATTAAATTTAGAACTTTTGGATGCGGTTCAGCGGTGTCTACATCATCAATGGTTACTGAAATGGCAAAGGGTAAAACTCTTGATGACGCATACAAAATCACAAGACAAGATGTTGCGGATGAACTTGATGGATTACCTCCTATTAAAATGCATTGCTCCAATTTGGCTGCAGATGCCTTACAGGCGGCCATTAGAAATTACCGATATGGGGCAAAACCTGAGGTTAATGTCATGACTTCCTGTCAAATAGATATCCAGGTAATTCTTGGCGTAGATGAATTTCTTGGAAAAGGCGTGTACAAAGAAGTTGACAATTTAAATGAATTTGAAAACAAGAGAGTTTTAATCTTAGACTCTGGAGATGATTCTCTAGAACTCGCACTTAAATTAACGGAACACACGGGTAGAGTTATAGTAATAACTTCTGCGAAAGAAATTCCAGGATCTCTTGAGTTAAAGAATAAATTAAGACAATCAGATGTAAAATTACTTCAACAGTCAGAGCTTTTGGAAATCAAAGGTGAAACTGACGAAGTTGAGAAAGTTGTCATTCACGATTTTGACGAGGATGAGAATTATGAATTGTTTTTAGATGCGGTTATAATACTTGATGAAAGACAGCCTAAAATAAGCTAAATTTTTTTTATTACTTAATTTTTTTAGTAAATTTTTTTATACTTTATCGTAAATTAACAAAATTTGTATTTTTGGAGGAGATTATACAAAAGGAAGTATAATTAATGTTAGATTAGCTACCCTTTTTCTTTATAACTATAATCCTTTTAATTCATAAAAAATTACTTTGGAAATCTAAGTTAGAAAAGATTAGTCAAATTTATAATTTACATTTCATAAGAATTAGCTTAAAAAAGTATATTTAATCTAATGTAGTAAAGTAGTGAGATTTTATTACATAACTAAGAGTTAAAAATAAAAAATATGATGAGGCAATTATGAAAAAAGTAGTAATTGTTGGTGGTGTTGCCGGTGGAGCATCAGCAGCTGCACGACTAAGAAGGTTGAGAGAAGATTTTGAAATAATCATGCTTGATAAGGGGCCTTACGTATCTTTTGCTAATTGTGGACTACCTTATTATATTGGAAACGTAATCAAGGATAAAGAATCATTGGAATTGGTCACACCCGAAAGATTTCTTGAACGGTTCAATGTTGACGTGAGAGTTAATAACGAGGCAATTTCAATCAATAGAGCCAATAAAAAGGTTATAGTAAGAGATTTACAAAAGATGCAAGAATACGAGCTTGATTACGATTACTTAATTCTAGCAACAGGCTCACAGCCTATAGTTCCTCCATTTCAAGGATTAGATTCTGTTCCTTATTTTACAGTATGGACAATTCCTGATGCGGTGAAGATTAGAGATTTTGTGGATAAAAATACGATTAATCATGCGGTTGTTGTAGGTGGCGGTTTTATTGGTTTAGAAATGGCAGAAAATTTAGTAGAGAAAGGAGTTAAAGTAAAAATTGTAGAAATGCTTGATCAGGTAATGCCCCCGATTGACAAAGATATTGCCCAGTTCATTCATCAGGAGTTAATTCTAAATGGAGTGTGCCTAGTTCTAGAGGATCCTGTAGAGTCTTTTGGAAGAACTAATGATGACAAGCCTTACGTTAACACGAAGAGTGGTCGTACAATTGAAACAGACTTGGTTATATTAGCAATAGGAATTCGACCACAGAGTCGGTTAGCAAAAGATGCCGGATTAGAGTTAGGGCAGAGGGGGCACATTATTGTTAATAAACATATGCAAACTTCTGATTCTAACATTTACGCGGTAGGAGATGCCGTTCAAGTGATTCACTATCAAACCAAAGATCCAATAGCTATCGCATTGGCAGGTCCTGCCAATAAGCAAGGAAGAATCGCAGCAGATAATATAACAGGGAGGAATTCTGAATATAAAGGTATTTTAGGAGCTTCAGTTGCGAAGGTTTTCGACGTGAGTGTGGCAGCTGTAGGGCTAACAGAAAAACAGCTAAAAAATACGGATATTAAATATAATAAAGTATATGTCCATCCTAATAATCATGCCGGTTATTATCCTGGAGCTGTACCCATGGCATTTAAACTTCTTTTTGAAGTACCTACTGGAAAAGTATTGGGAGCTCAAATTGTTGGAGGTCAAGGTACTGAAAAGAGAGTTGATGTGATATCTACGGTTATAAAAATGGGAGGGACAGTTTATGATTTAGAAGAATTAGAATTAACATATGCTCCTCCTTACAGCTCAGCAAAAGATCCTGTGAATATGGCTGGATTCGTTGCAGCAAATTATCTCAAAGGAGATATGCCTATTTGGCATTGGCATGATGTTGATAAAATTAAGAATAATGGTGTTGTACTATTAGATGTGAGAACACAAGAAGAGCATAAAGCTAGAGCCATCAAGGGATCAATAAATATTCCCATTGAAGAATTAAGGCATAGGATGGGGGAGATTCCAAAAAATAAACCTATCTATGCATACTGTGAGGTTGGATATAGAAGCTATTTAGCAACACGAATACTTCTCCAGCATGGATTTAAAGAAGTATACGATTTGACAGGAGGGTATAAATTATACGAAATGGCAACTGCTACATGCGAAGAAATCGTTGCTGCTTGCGGAGGATTCGAGGCACAAATGGAAACTTTTGTAAAGGAAAAAGCTACAGGAGATGATGAATTTATCACTGTGGATGCTTGTGGATTAAGCTGTCCAGGACCTTTAAATGCGCTAATTAAAGGACTTGAAACGCTGCCAGAGGGCAAAAAATTGAAAATATATTCTACAGATCCGGGATTTAAATCAAGCGTAGAAGCATATACTAAATTAAATGAGGCTGTTGAATTACTTTACTTAGGCAAAGAGGAAGGAAAGTTAGTTGCAACGTTAGAGAAGGGTCTAATATCTCAAGAGGAAGTTGCTGCTCCTATAAAGGTTGAAAGGAAAACAAGAAAAGAATTAAGAGGTCCTGATGCACCATCATTATCAGATATAAGTGCTGATATATTATATGAAAGGCTTGATACAGATGATGCACCTAGTATTCTAGTTGATGTGCGTACTCCTCAAGAATATTATGGAATAAGTAGTCATATTAAATCAGCCAAATTAATACCTTTAGGAGACTTAATGAATGATTTCGATGTTCTGAAAGATCTTAAAGATGAGGAAATAATTACTATATGCCATAGTGGAGCACGGTCTATGATGGCAGCTCAATTATTAGTACAAGCAGGTTTCAAAGACGTAAGAAATTTAACCGGTGGAATGATGATGTGGCATCGTAAGGGGTATCCTGTTGCGAAGGAATATGACTAATTTAAATTAAAATCTATTTTTTTAACTTATTTGTTTTTTTGAATTATTGGACTTTGAATAAAACTTAAATTTTTCGAACATGTTCAAATATAAGAAAATATCAATAATTTAGAGATAGAACTTTTATAAAGCAATCTATCTTAATAATTTTTAATAAATGAGGTGTAGAAAATGGAAGGTGAAAGATTATCTTATCATAAATCAGTACGCAAAGTTTATGAGAGAATTAAAAAAGATGGCATGATTAATATTTGGGATCGCTTTGAGGCACAGGGATTTGGAGGAGTTCCAGATAAAAGGTGTCCGTTTTGTTTAAGTGGTGCTCGATGCGATTTATGCTCAAATGGGCCATGTAGGGCGGATGCTTCTATTGATAAAAGAGGAGTATGTGGAATTACCGCAGATGGGATGGCAATGCGAATGATGCTATTAAGAAATGTATTGGGCGCATCAACATATCATTATCATACGGAAACGACAATTAAAACGCTTAGAGCCACGGCTGAAGGTAAAACTCCGTATAAAATTAGCGAACCAGAAAAGTTGAAAAGTTTTGCTAAACGTCTTGGATTAGATACGTCTGGATCAGATGAAGAGATTGCAATACTCTTATGTGAATTTGCAAAAGAAGATTTTAATAGAGCTTTCAATGAGCCAAGCAAAATAGTTGAGGCATTAGCACCCCAAGAAAGGAAAGAAGTCTGGAAAAAATTAAATATATTTCCGGGGGGAATTTATGGCGAAATGATGCTGGCTACTAGTTCATGTTTAACTAATGTGGATGGATATTATGCCAGCTTAGCACTTAAAGCGATGAGACTTGGAATCTCCATGGCTTATCAAAGTCAAATAGTAAATGAATTTTGTCAAGATATACTATTTAATATTCCAAGACCTCATAAAATGCGAGTTAATTTAGGTGTTTTAGACCCCGATTATGTGAATATAATACCGAATGGACATGAACCATTCTTGGGTTTTGCAATGATTCAATTAGCTAGAAAATCTGAATGGCAAGAAAAAGCTAAGGGCGTTGGAGCTAAAGGATTAAGAATAATTGCAAATATAGAGACAGGCCAAGAAATGATACAAAGATGGGAAATGGACGAAGTATTTTACGGCTTCACGGGAAATTGGATTATGCAAGAAGCTATTTTAGCCAGTGGTTGTATTGATCTTTTTGCTTGCGATATGAATTGTTCTATGCCTATTGATCCTAAATACGCTGAAAAATACAAATTCAAACTAATTCCAGTTTCAGAGGTCGTTGCATTCGAAGGCGTTGATGAAAGGATTAACTATATACCTGAGAAAGCAGATGAACAGGCAGCTAAGCTCTTACAAATGGCAATTGACAACTTTAAGGAACGAAGAGAAAGCATAGAACCTGTTACTGGATTGGATATGAGTGAAGCAGTAGTAGGATTTTCAACTGAAAGCATTCTTGAAGCACTTGGAGGGTCTCTTGAACCATTATTAAACGCAATAAAAGATGGAACAATAAGAGGTGTTGCTGGATTGATTTCTTGTACAACTTTGAGGGATCATGGTCAAGATGTCCATACTATAAATGTTGCAAAAGAATTAATTAAAAGAGACGTCTTGGTTTTAGCAATGGGTTGTGGAAGTGCGGGTTTGCAAGTTGCAGGTCTTTGCAGCCCCGAAGCTAAAGAGTTTGCTGGGTCGGGATTAAAAGCTTTATGCGAAAAGTTAGGCGTTCCACCAGTGCTGAGTTATGGTACATGCACGGATACAGGACGGCTTGCTGATTTAATTGGAGCTATATCTGAAGCGCTTGGAGGTGTACCCATACCAGATTTACCTATAGTAGCAGTTGCCCCGGAATATATGGAACAAAAAGCTACGATCGATGCAATCTTTGCATTAGCTTTTGGGTTGTATACCTATGTAAATCCTATCCCAACAGTTACGGGTGGTCCTGATCTTGTGAAACTTTTGACAGTTGATTGTAAAAATGTAACAGGCGGAATTTTACACGTTGAAACAGATACAAAGCAAGCAGTAGATGCAATG
>CAZRKO010000023.1:3337-12465 GCA_964600445.1 uncultured archaeon | reverse complement strand
AAATAATTTAATCTTAATATAATCTTAATTATCTGAGTATTTAAATTCGAACTCGATGCTTAATTTTAGTAATAAACTTTTAATAAGTTCGAAAATTCTTATTTTTGGACAACTAGTATAAGTTTCCTATTCTTTCATGTAACATGCTCTCCACGTTTCTAGACTTAACAAAATAGGTTTCCCGACTGTAGTACAAAAAAATTAATTTAAATTGAAAATGAGAGAATTAAATTGGAATTAACATCTAAGAATAAAAAACCAAAATTAGATATGGAAGAGCCTGAAAAGTCGAATGGTACTCCTTGGCTTGAAAGGAAATCTTTCCGAATTGCACTCCTAAGTACATTTACTGCTTTAGCGGTAGTGATAGGATATATGTTAGTATTTCTTCCTAATATTGAGTTATTCACATTGATGATTTTTTTAGCAGGATTTATACTGGGAAAGAAGGATGGTGCGATTATTGGGCTAATGAGCTCTTTTATTTTTGTATTTTTTAACCCTTATGGGGTATCACCTTTACCATTGTTTGCTTATCAATTAGCTCATTATTCATTAGTTGGTGCTTTAGGCGGAATTTCGCATAATTTTTTGAGTAAAAAAGACTATTTTAAACCAGAAGACGATTTGTATGTTTTTCGCGTGCTCTTAATTTTTGCGATTATAGGAGCAGTAATTACATTTGTTTATGATATTCTCTCTACATTAATTGGAGCCTTAAGTATATTCGGAACGTTAGATACATTTTGGGTGACTTATATAATAGGTTTACCATTTACAACTGTACATCTCATTGGAAATACCCTTGGTTTTATATTTATTCTGCCGGGATTAATCCAGTTGATATACAGATTGCTCGATATTTCAGACGATTAACCTATTAATCCTATTTATTATTTTTATAGGGAAAACAATTTGTTTCTCATTATTAATAAAAAAGCAGAGTTAGCTAGAACGAAAAGAAACAAAGAATGAATAGTTTATAATTATTAGGAAGCTAATACTACAAATAAAACAAACCTATTTTGCTTCAGAGAGGATCGTAACTTTCCCTCCAGCTGCTTCAATTTTTTGTACTGCGCGTTCGGAAGCTTTATTTACAGTTACGTTTACTTTTTTATTAATTTCTCCGCGACCAAGAACTTTTTGAATGTTAACACTTACCAAATTAATAGTGTATGTATCTCCTGATTTGGTTGCTTTTTTCTCTTCAACTAATTTTTCAATTTTATAATCTAAATCTTTCACATTAACCGTATTAATTGTAGAGAGTCGAACCATATCCTGAGGTCGCTTAAACCCTTTTTTCCCCATATCCCAGTCAGGGTCCGGAAATCCAAGCTCTTTTTGCTTTAAGTAATAAGATTTCTTGCTTTTTTTCCATTGAGTTGTTTTACCTTTTCCAGCTCGCTGTCCGGCCTTTCTATGTTGACCTACCCTACCGTAGCCACAGGTACGGGTTCCTCTCATTTTTCTAATTCTTTTAGGAAACTTTCTCATAACTAAATCCTCTTCTCGCTACAGCATTTTATTAATTAAATTATTAATATTTGGTCCAACATCCCCAAGAGCTCCCCCTTCACCATAGTGTTTTTTAATAGTACCTCGGTGCCCTTTTCTTGGGGGATGTAATCGAAATACCGGTTTAAGCTTATAGACATCTTTTTCCCGGTATTGTACTTTACCATCTAATAGAGCTTTCGCAAATTCACTAATATTTGTATATTCGGTTAAATTTTTAAGATGATCATCCGTGAGTGGTTTATTTCCCTCGACTCTTCCCCTTACTCTTAGTAATCTTATTAAGGTTCTTTCATCAATTTCTCCGAAAGTAATATAATCCTTGCATTTATTTAACATACCTCTAAAACTTTTTTCAGTCCAAATTAGAACTCCATGGTTTACTTTATGCATTCTTAGCATCTTTAAAGTATCTAATTCCTTTCGTCTCATACCCGGAGCTCCCCTAATTCGAACAGCAAAAAAGAGTTTGGGGGTATACGTATCCTGTTTCATTTTTGCTTTTTTTTTTGTTGCCATAACCATATCCACCACTCAATAGTTATACATTAAAATTATATTTATGGGCATTTTTAAGAGCTTCAAAAGTTGCTTTTACGAGATTCTCGCTTGTTCGAGTATCTCCAAAAGTTTTACTCCAAATATCCTCTATGCCGCAAAGTTTTAAGACTTGCTTAACTTTATCAGCACAAGCCAATCCAACTCCTACAGGAGCAGGAATGAGATTAATCCTAACACTTCCACATTTGCCATTAATTTTGAATGGAATACTGTGAGTACCATCGCATCCACATTCTTTGCTTCCACAACCTCTTATGATAGGAACTACGGAAAGTTTTGCTTTATCTATTGCTTTTCTAATTGCTGGTCCAACCTCTCTACTCTTTGTGGAACCTACACCTAGAAATCCGTCGGTTCCTACGATTACGACCGCTTTAAATCTACTACGTTGCCCCGATGCTGTCATTTGCTGCACCATAGAAATGGTAATCACGTCTTCGTGAAGATTTGGGAGTAATATATCAATAATTTGTTTTTCTTTTATAGCTAAATTATTTTGAAAAATCCGAGGTAGGTCGATTAATCCCTCTTTGACTAATTCTCCAAGCTTAGTCTTAGGGATCCATTCTTCCTCTATTCTTCTTGTTCTACTCATTTATTTTTCTCTCTTTAAGTTAAACACTATTTTCTATTTTTTGTAAAGTATTTGATATAATTTGACTAATTTTAATGGGATTTATTTTATTTTTATTCAAGTATCCAGAAAAAATTTGGTCATATTTTTCTGGCTCACTTTGTTTTAGGAATTTAGCATAATTCTCAATATGATTTCCCTTTATTCTTTCTTCTAAATTCTCAGGAATGAACTCCTCTTTATGGGGAACTTCAATACCCGCATCTATTACCCCCTTAAAGGCAGCAAGGACGCGGTTTCTGTGGTAAAATATGCCCAAATCAAGAATTGCGTCTTTAATGTTATTTTTTTTTGCCCTTAAACCGGCTAAATAACCTGTAAGATATGACGCAGGAATATTTCCTGTATTTGCATTATATTCATATTTTTTTAATAATTCTTTGGAAAAAGCAGATACCAAAACCTTATCCCCTGCTTTTTTAGATTCAACAAATTGAACAACTATATGATTATTAGATGTTCTAATGACTACTCTCAATCTTCTCGACTTTATTAATTTCAATCTCCTATGATAATTGGTTTTTCCTTCAAATCGTCTTCTTTTTGCTACTCTATAACGCGGCCCATGTGCCATTTTTATCTTCCTCTTCTTTGTAATTCTTTATCTTTAATATATCGGTTCAGCTGCCTAACGCTATTAAACAGTCCACCTTTCGCATTTCTATATAATTTTCGATAAGTAGCGGGAGTTATTAATTTTCTTTCTCTTAATTTTCTTAATTCTCTCCTTATGGGACGAATTCGCTTTATATATGCTCTCTTCTTTGGCATACGAGCATGTTTCGAACCTTTTCTTTTGCCTAATCCTCTTCCTAATCCTTTTTTCTTTCTTTCATGTCTAATATTTTTTCTGTGCTTCGAAATGCCTTTTTTATATTTTTTCTGAATAATACCCTCTTTAATTAAATTTCGGATATCTTCCCTAGTTATTGCCATTTTAATTTCATCCGTGAGATATGGGTCAAAATACACTCTATTTTCTCCACATTTTAATATTTCCGCTGCCATTCTTTTTTGCGCAGTTAAATTCATTTTAAATCACATTTACTTTATTAATCCTCGTCTTCTATATCTTCTTCATCAAAAGATTCTTCGAAATCCTCCTCATCTAAAGATTCGTCCTCTTCATCTAAACCTTCTATTGAAGATTCTAACATGGCATCATATTCTTCCATTTCTCTTTGAGTTATACCAATGTTTAATATTTTAAAATTCCTTTTCTGAGCATAATCAATTAACTCTATTCGTTTCTTAGCTCCCAATCTTCTTGATATTTTAAGGGCGTGTTTTTGAGGATTCAAATTTTGTAGATCACTTAACATTTCAACTCTGACTTCCTCGTAGCCAGAGGGATGTAAACCCCGTATTTTTTTAGGAGTTCTATATCCGATTGATGGAGATTTTACCCCTGACTTAGTTTTCATCCTTGTTTGACTGTCAATTCCTCTCGCTTTTCTCCATGAATCTTTAACCCTCACATATCTCCAAGATTCAACTCGTCTAAATGAGGGTTTTTTCTTTTTCATATTTTTTCGAATTTCTAATAATCTTTCTTTTTCTGTCATGTTTCTTACCCTTTTTTTAGTCTTTATTGTATCTCCCAAATAATTTCATTGCCAATTTGTTTCTTGTATAAATATACTCCATCTTGAAAAACACGAGGATCTTTTTTTCGAATGCGGCAAGCTCTCTTAACATTTGCAGCTGCTAAACCTAAAGCTTCTTTATCTGGTCCGATAAAGTACACATCATCACCTTTTACTTCAATTTTCACATTATCAGGAAAATTTGCTTTTCTTGGCGCTCTTTCGCCTAAAAAGTTGACGACGTGGATTTCTTTTGTCTTTTCCCTAACCTCAACGGTACAAGGGAAATGGGAATAACAAATTTTTGAAATATATATGTAATTATCCTGTACTCCGATAACCAAATTATTTATAATATTAATTATTGTCTTAGTTAAGGCAAGAGTAGGGTTTTTAGGGAAATGTGCGGTAAATCGTAATTTATTGTCTTGAAGCTCAATTTTTATCCCTCTCGCATGACTGAAATCTTTTGTAATAGGGCCCCCTTCTGGTCCTTTAACAGTAATAAGATTATTGCCTTCAATTTTAACATCCACACCTTCGGGAATTTCCAATGCATCATCAAAAAACACTATTTTAACCATTTTGATTTACCTCATGATTGAATTAATAAATATAACATACTGTATGTCCACCAATATGCTGCTCTTCTGCCTCTTTCATTGTCATAATACCTTGATTCGTGGTCAAAATAATTACCCCCAATCCAGGAGCAGGTAATAATTTTCTTTCTAATGCTTCATATTGATTTACCTTATAATTTAGGCGCATTAAAGCCTTACATTCGTTTATTTTTCCTAGCAACGCAACTTTGAATTTTCCTTGACGGCCATCGTCATATCTTTCAAATTCACCAATATAGGCATGTTTCTGAAAGATTCGAAGAATACGCTGTATTAAATTTGACGCAGGACTAATAGTTACCTCTTTTTTCCTTGCGAATTCTGCGTTCTTTAGCATATTCGCCATATCGGCCAAAGTGTTAACCATATTTTCTCACTATTTTTATAATTTTATGTTTATTCATACCGGCGAAAGCCGATCTCTTTTCCTATCTCGTAGAAGCACCTTCGACAAATATACAAGCCATACCTTCTGATTACTCCTCTATGAGTATGGCATCTTCTACATTCACGGATTCCTTTACCGTATTTTTTTGATTGTGGTATAGTCATTCACTCCTTTTTGTATTAAAAGAATTCTAAATCCAATACTTTTACTATTTGAATATTAAAATTTTTTTCTAAATAATATTGAGCTTCATCTCTACTTACATAATGATGTTTTGGAATTTTAGAACGTTGTTTTCTTCTATATCTAACTCTCATTCCAGGTCGTACAATTCTTCCCATAATATCGAGCCCCCAGAGACCTGTCTGGGCATCATATTCAACGCCAGGTATGGAAATATGTTCTGTTATTCCAAAACCAAAATTACCATAATTATCAAAGCTTTTTCTTAACATTTTATTATTGTTGACAATTATCAATCTTTTTAGTAATTTCTCTGCCTCTTTTCCTCTTACCGTTACTTTACAGCCAATGGGTCTTCCTTTCCTTAAATTAAATTCTTTAACATTCTTTTTCGATATAGTTTTTACAGGTTTTTTTCCCGTTATTGTTTCAAGAATTGCAACCGCTCTCTCAAGTTCTTCTCCACCAGCTCCTACACCTATATTAAGTACCATTTTCTCTAAAAATGGTCTCTTCATAGGATTTTCCCATATTTTATCGAATGCTTTCACTTGAGCCTTTTTTACTTTTTTAGTTTCGGTTGACATTGAGTATATCACGTTCTTTTTTTGTTATTTTTATTAAGCACCCACTTTTGGTAAGCTAATTTCAGATTGATCTTCACCAATGACAAAAGTATAATCATACAATGTTTCTGTATGTTCACCGTCATGTTCAATAGAAACAGTACTAGCTTTAGGGCCAAACAATATTTTAATTGACTTAATTGTCCCAATTTGTCCTATATTTTTTCCACTCCTAATTATTGCCAATGACCCTTCTTTGAATTCGAGTTTTTTAAGAATCTCTTGTTCTGGAACGGAAATTTTTAAGACATCCATTCTTTTATAAATATCTTCCTTGGGGTTTTTTGGATCGTTTACCCGAATTAAAATATTTCTCCCATCATGAAGGTTTAATTGAAAATGTCCTCCCTTTACAGTAGTTTTTTGCCTTATTCTACATAATTTGAAAGAACTCTCTGATTCAGGTATTTCATGTAATACTAGACCATAATGTGAGTCCGGGAGCAATCGAAAATTTTTATTTATCTTTTCAATACTTAAAACATCCATTAAACCGACAGGAAAAGCTTTATCTCTTACAATCTTTCCATCAACCTTGAAATACCCTAAACCTATCAGTTTTTTTGCTTCTCTATGATTATCTGCAAATTTAAGAAGATCCCGAACAATATGTAATAAATGTAAACAGTCTCTAGATGGATGAGGGCCTGATGAGCTTTTTACGAAAAATTTTCCATGCTTTCTTTTGATTTGTAAGAATTTAGGGGTATTTAACCGTTTTAAAGTCTTTTTTCCTCCATGTCTAGTCATTTATTCTTCCTCCTCCTCTTCTAATTTTTGTTTGGTTTTCTTGGGAGCAAGATAATCTTCATCCCAATATCCCGCTTTTCGCTCAATCATACTAGCTCTCCAACCATCCATTTTCTTTGCAATGCGCTTAAACTTAGTTATGACAAGATTAGATACATGGATAGTGGGGTGAAATTGAGTTCCATCAGATTTTTCAAATACCGCTTCCTTTACTTTAACCCGTAAATTCTTGTTAATTTCTAACACGATTCCTTCGAAGTCGCGGTACTCGCCTTTGCATATCTTTACACTGTCTCCTTCGCGAAGGGGCAATCTTTTGATTCCATACTCATCTGAAAGGAAATCAGCTAATCGACAAGTTAATAATTTTGACCTTTCATGGTTTTTGTAATTAAATAGCGCTTTTCTCTGTTTGCTCGGTTTTCTTGATTTGATTTTCATATAATTCACTTTTTCAAAATTTTATTAAATTATAAGAGATGAGATGGAAGCTAATCTTGGGAATTGTTCAGCAGCCTCTCTTGCTATCGGACCTCTAATTTCAGTACCTCTAGGGTCCCCTTCTTTGGATACTAATACACCAGCGTTATCTTCAAAGCACAAGTGTGTACCATCTTTTCGTCTATAAATCATTTTTTGTCTTACAATTACACATTTTAAGATATTTCCTCTAAGTTCGGGGCTCCCTTTTTTAATAGTAACCGTACATACGTCACCTACGGAAGCTTTAGGTAACCTTCTTAAACGGGTTTTACTATGATCTACATTTATAATCTGGGCTATTTTTGCACCAGAATTATCGGCGATAAGAACCCTTGAACCATTACATAATCCTGCGCTTGTTCGTGGCTTCGAAGTTCTTTTTCTGCCTGATTTTCTTCTTGTTCCCATTTAGCTCCCCCCACTGACTATTTTATCTAAAACGATAAATGCTTTTGTTTTTGAGATTTTTCGGCTCTCGCCGACTCGTACTAAATCTCCGATTTCTATTTCTGATCTTAAACATTCAGGTAAATGACACGAAAGTCGTGAATTACGTCTTTCATATCTTTGATATTTTTTAATAAATTGAACATAATCACGTCTAATTATGACTGTATTTCGAGATTTTTTAGAGACTACAATACCTTGAGTAATTTTACCCCTAATTCTTGTCATACCATGAAAAGGACAAAAACTATCATTACATTCTTTTATTTTAGGAGCAGCAACTCCAGGCACACCAATGTTCCTACTCATCTCAACCATCTCCTTTTTCTTAAATTTCTTAATCTATTTTCGGGACGACCAACAATCTTAGTCCCATTCACTTCCACCATATATTCCTCACTTTCATTCTTTTCATTCTTTTCACTTGGAAGTTTAAACCTAAATAAATGGTCTTTTTTGATATATTTTTTTATAACTTTATTTTTTTCGGTAATTAGCATATTTTTAGTATCATCAATTATCATACCAATTTCCTTATAATTTTCTTTTTTTTTCTTCGAAATAAGCTTAGCATAAGCATACAAACCAATTAAATCATGATATATTAAATATTTGGGATTTGCCTTCATTCTTCTTCGTACCATCCTTCTTCTTCTTCTTGTAATTCTTCTTCTTTTATGATCGTTAAAATTCTTGCGACTTGTTTCCTTAACATTTTTGCCTTGGCAGGATTATCAGAAACTCCACCACCCGTCTGGGTAGAATATAATATCATTAATTCTTCTCTTAAATCTATTAATTTTCTTTCCCTTTCTCTATCATCCATTTGTCGGACTTGTTCAGCAGTAATAATTTTCATTTTTCTCACTTAATTATTAAATATTATTATTCTTTATTTTCCTCTTCCTCTGACTCTAAAGAGATTTCTTCCACATCCTCTTCATCTACGTCATCTATTATTTTTTTTACTTCCTCATCAATTTCCCCTTCTATTACCTCTTCCTCAATTTCCAATCTATGTCGGTTCTTACCAAGTTTTACCTCGATTTCTTTTTGTGCCTTTGTTAACGCTTCCTCTTTAATTTCAACCCCATCTCCTGCTTTATAATCTGCGCGCATTACTTTAATTACAATCCCCAGAACTCCAGATTTCTGAATCCATTGAGCCACTCCTTTATCTACAGCATCTTGAGCAGGTTGGCCACTTTTCTTCATTGTTCCTGCCCGAAAAATCTGGGTTCTTGCTCTTTGAGAGGTTACTTTACCCGAAATTTTAATCTCAACTCCCTTAGCACCCGCATCCATTACCTTTCTTAAAATATAATA
>CAZRKO010000023.1:0-3237 GCA_964600445.1 uncultured archaeon | reverse complement strand
TAATTTATTTAATTTATCCAGGAACCTCATATATTACAAGTTCTACGTGTGAAAGATGTTTATATTTTGGTGAAGATCTTCCATGCGCACGTTCAATATATCGTTTTATAATCCTTCCTCTATTCGCTGCTGCGTGGATAATCCGACATAAATCAACGTCTAAGCCTTTATACTCGGCATTAGATTCTACAGCTGTTAGAACTTCGTAAATTCTAGACGAAGCTTTTTGAGGGTACCTTCCCGCGTACCATTTAAATTCTTTTAAATCTTTCCTATGCGCTTGTTTCTTTTTATGACGCCTAAATGGGACGGATCTTTTTAATTGAATCACATCTTCTAAAAAGCTCTTCGCTTGATCAACTTTCATCCCTTTAATACATGCACAGATTTCTCTTGCGTGTTTAGGTTTGATTCGTAAATCTCTTCCAGATGCTTTAGCAATTCTATCTGTATCATATTTTTGTTCTTGAAAACTATATTCCCATTTTGGCATAAATCTTCATCACTCTTAGTAATTTTCTTTTTTAATTTTATCCATAAATTTATATTTGTTATGATCCTTTTTTCTTATTTCAGAGGAACAAATTTACTCGATCTTGTTGCACCAATCCCTGGACT
Source organism: uncultured archaeon (assembly GCA_964600445.1). Taxonomy (GTDB): domain Archaea; phylum Asgardarchaeota; class Lokiarchaeia; order Sigyniarchaeales; family SOKP01; genus LW40-45. The sequence continues at coordinate 2,619 of CAZRKO010000023.1, read as the reverse complement.
ACCGTGCTGTACATGCCTTCTCGTTAAGGAAAACTCTCCTAAGTAATGGCCGATCATTTCGGGTTTAATATCAACTATTTCAAATCTCATACCGTTATATACACCGATTTTTAATCCAACCATTTCGGGGAAAATAATCATATCTCTTACATGAGTACGTGTGAGGAGATCTTTTCCTCTTTTTTTCGCTCGATATGCTCTTCTTAACCGTTCTAATAGCTTTTTTTGACGAGGTGGTAGACCACGTCTTAGGGAACGTCTTGCTCTTGCGGGAAGTAATTGAATAAATGTATCCATATTCATTTTTTTCAGCGCGTCTAATGTGTGGCCGCGATAATGAAATCTAAGACGGTCTAACTCTGCTTCTGTATCTAATTCATCTTCTTCTTCAGAAATCTCCTCTTCTTTTACTTCGTCTGATTCTTCTTCATTTAATTCTTCATTAGGAGCCATTTTTTCATCAATCTACTTGTTCCTTTTATATTTTTCCGTATATAATTTATGGTTTATATATTACGTGTAAAGATTTTAGTATTGCTTAATTTTTTAACTTTATTAAAAAGAGTTATAAATTTACAAAGAACGCGAGTAAAAAGCATAAAATTTAAAAAGGAATAAGTGAAGTTTGAAAGAAGCTCAATTTTTATCGTTTATTTTGATGAGTTTCATTTGAATGAGGTTTTTGCTTAGATATAGTTATTAGGATTAAACACTCTTTTAATATCTTCCTCGTCAAAATATCCACTCCATTGCTCCTTTAAAATTACAAATTTGTCTACATTAGGATTGATAACAGAATGTAAGGTATTTATGGGGATTTCAAATTTAATATTATTCTCAACAAAATAATGAACAGTGTTGCCATTAACTATGATTGGTTTCCCGGCTAAAATTTCCCAAAACTCGTTTCTGTGTTTATGTGTTTGAATTGAGATTCCTAATTGGGGTCTCACAAAAATGATATTATAATTCTTATAAGTAAATTTGAAGCTATACCACTTTGGCAAGGTATCTATATAATCATCAGGAACTTTGTATATTTTTTTCAAATCTTTAGGAGTATAATTTTTCTTTTCTAATGTTTCAAATTTATATGGATCATAAATAATTTCATGATTAGAAACATCTAAACTGTAGCTTATATCAAGGGTTTCATTCCCGTTGTTTATTAGCATATAGTAATCATTTGGTTTTATTGTTAAGTGATCTTTGGAGATAATTTCTGTAATAAAAAAGTTCTCGTTAATAATGAAAATTGAATTAAAATCGCTTTGATTCATTAAAAGTTTTAATTTTTGAGAACTGTTCTTTCTGAGGCACGTACCTCTTTTTGATGAAATTTTTTCTAAATACATTTTTTATTTTAATATTTCAATTATTTTTTAATTTAATATTATAGGTTATTCAAATTTTACCCATAGTAATCAAAGATTGATGTTCTTGTAATTCTTTTAACAGCCTTTCAATTATATTGTTAATATTCGAAACTTCTAATTTTTCTAATCTTTTTTTTAAAGCATCTTGAATCGTGGTCTTCAAGTCGTTATAACTAATTTTATCTAAGGATTTGAATGGTCCTAATTCATCTTTTATTGATAATTTTAACAGCCCTCTCACCGCAGGCGGGCTAATATTTAGCTGAGACGATAAAAAATCACTTAGATAACTAATTATTTCCATTTTGAATCTTTTCAGATAATTGAGACTTTAATTTTTCCATTAATTCTTTTTCTGGTAAGTCTTCATATGTAGCGGGCTCAAAATTTCTATTGAAAAAAATTTTAAGTTTATTAGGCATCATCCAACCCATTAAATTTCCTAGTGAAAAAATAACATTCATACTAGATATTAAAATGGCTACTACAATATATTGAGGATTATTTAAAAGATCTGGAGTATAAGGAAGGAATAAATAAAAAATTGAATTTAATGATATAAAAAACGCAGAAGTCCCTAAAATTAAATACCTCTTTTTTATCCAGGGAGCTATTGGCTCATCTTTAATAGTTTTATAATATGTTAAAGCAGAATAAGCAAACCAAGAGTAAGAAACTAATATCATTGATGATGTTAAGATTAAATTCAAATAGTATAACGGTATTTCGGACTTACTGAGCCCATTAGCTACAGCTATGGGGAATGGAACAATACTTCTTAAAATAAAATCGATTATTTTTATTAAAACTGCCAACCCTAGGATATATTTGAATGCGCTCTTTTTATCTTGATAAAATGTAACTTTTGTAAAGATAATTAAAGATATATTTGATAAAAACACAATTAAATGATATACAATAAATGGAGCGTTTAATGCAATTAAGAATACTTCAAGCGCGTTAAGAAAAAAAAAAATTACCAATGGAATAAGATTTATCATTCGGGTTTTTTTGAATTTATATAAAAGAAAAAATCCTACGATGATTTGAGGGATGATATAAATACCTACTAAAAAATAAAGTATCAGCTCAGTTTGTTCAGTTAAAATAGCCAAGTTCCTAAAGCACCAAATGGAAGTGAAAATTATTAGATAAAATTTGAAATTTAATACTTATAACTATTAACCTTTCGTTTATATGATTTTGTTATATTCTTGATATCTTTTTTCGATTTCATTTAGAT
>CAZRKO010000022.1:0-12574 GCA_964600445.1 uncultured archaeon | reverse complement strand
TAATTCTTTCATATTAAAAACTTAAATATTGTTAGTTTCAAATATATTTACTAATTATGATATAATGATACATAATAACAGTTTAAGTAAACAGGTTATTTTTAATTTCCCTTCATGAAATTAAAATTTTATCCCATTACCTAATTTTTTATGAAATAGCAATAGAATATGGATGCAACCTCACACCCTCTATCCCATCCGCCGAGATGGCCTTTGGGACTACTTTTTTGATTATATTTTAAGCCAAACCCTATATAAATTCTTTTTTTTCCATCTTTATGATAAAATCGTAAAAAATTAAAGTTTTGAATTATTTTTATCCTAAACAAACTAATCAACTTAATTAACTTTTTAGAGTCTTAATGATTTTTAGGAGTTTTAAGTTATAGGGTTATTTATCTCTACTAAAATTTACAGGCGTTTATTTTATTGATAACAGGATACAGCATTATATTAGAAGATGAAATTCTCTACTGTTCTAATGAATATACATATACTACATTTGAGATCCTTCTATTTATAGAAAAACTTATGAGAAGCTTAAATCCTAATCAAATCTGGCGTTTGAACAATCTTTGTTTTCGAAATTCATCAGGACAAGAAGAGCGAATGATTATAAAGCATCTTATTACAAGTACTCGTCAAAATTTATTTTTTTGTCTTCTTGGTGATATTAAATTCGGTTCTAAAGAAGCCATTAATTTATTGGAGGAATTTTATGAAAAAATTAATGAATATTATAAATCAGTCGATGTTTTAAAGCACGCTTCAAAAAAGTTAATTTTCAGGGAGATTATTAAGATAATTATTGATTTCTTGTCGGAAACCTATGAAGATCTTTTACAAATTGAAGAAACAAAACAAGATATAGAAAATTATTTTGATAATAAAATCTTATACTGTGGTATCTCGTCTCAGGGGTTACCAATAACTTCTCAATTATTTGATAAGGATCTTTTAAATAATTTAGAAAAAGAGATAAGTGAAGAAAATATTGAATTATTTAATTCCAGTCTATCAGCACAATTAGCTACAATTGAAATGAATACTTTAATTCGAACCAATTTAAATATAAAAGAAATTCACATAGATGATTTTGGTTCAAAAAACTCTCAAAAAATGTTTATATTTTCTGAGATTCATGGGTATTCATTAGATGTTTTCGCGTCGGGAAATTTTTATAAAATTAATGACCTCCTCGAACAATTAATAAAAAAGGTTTCTCAGGAGCATGTTTTACATTATGATTTTTCAGGAGATTTAAAACAATACAAACATTTACAGGAATATCTTAATGATTTTGTACGTAAATTTGATAATCACTTGTAATTTAATGATAAATCTAATACCTTTTAATGCGAATAGATTTCAATTTCGGAAATCGAAATAAGAATTAATATATTAATTTGTCCTCAAAATGATTTTCATCTATTCTTAAGCTAGCTAAAGTTACTTTAATCTTCTGCTTTGTCTTTTTTTGACTCGTCGGATGGTTTTTTCTCGTTATCTGCTTTTTCTTTTTTTGACTCATCGGATGGTTTTTTCTCGTTAACTGGAGTTTGAGTGCCTCTGTTTGATGGAGCCTTTCGTGTGAATTTTTTTACATTTATTCTCTCAGTTCTTTTAATATCTGATTTTCTGATTCTTTTAACATCAATTTCAACAATATCGAATTGCTTAGATTCAACTATTTTGTCTTCTATACCCTCGGGAAATGATATCAATTTACTTTTAACTATTGTAGAACTAGATAGTGGATAAATAGTTTTTGCAACCCGGGCGATTTGATTTTGAAATTCACCATAAATCATTCCATGGATGAACATTTCGTGATTGAGAGATTTAGCAAATTCTTTTAATATATCTGTCATAATTTTTCGAATCACAACTTGCTGAGAACTTAGAGCTCGTTTAATTGTCACGCATATCGTTGTAATACGGAAAACAAAACCATCACGAGTAGTTAGATTCTGAATTGTTGAGATTTTAGAAGCTCCACGCCCTACAAGCGATCGTATGTAATCATTAGTGTATTGATGCCCTATAAACAGCGTATCACATTTTTTTGCCTCGTAATTAATAGTAGATACTTTGAATTTTAATTTTAAATTAATATCATTGAAATCACCTGTGAAATCAAATAACAACGTTTCGACAGTGCGATTTTGAATACTATTTTCTAAACCAATTATTTCGCCAATATTTTTAAAGTTAAAAGTCTGAGGGCTGATTACTTCATACCAGTCCTTATCTTTATACGAGACTTTTTTTATTTTAGCTTTCTTTTTTCTTTTTGTTCTTTGCTGACTCATGGTTTTTTAACTCTATTTCAATATAAATTAATTTACCTTGCTACAATTGTTCTAATTTGTTCTGGTTTGTACTTGAAATCTATAGGTAAAACACTCTTCCTTTTATAATATTTGATTAACCGAAAGATTTTCGATTCTGTGCGTTGAAGCCCTTTCTTACCTTGAAGATCTTTATGGTTTGTTTCCATATGTTTTCTAATATTTAGTGCTTTTTTCACTAAATTTAATAAATCTTCCGGTAATGCAGATTCGATTTCTTTGGCTTCAAGTATTTCACTGATTTTTTTGCCTGAAACAACTTTAACTAAAGGTATTCCATATGAATCTCTCAATATAATTCCAATCATTGATTTCGAGAAACCTTTTCTGGCCAATTTAACAACTAAATTTTCAACTTCTTCAGCTGATCTTTCAACCCATACTGGTTTTTCTAATCTTGGAGGTCTTGTACTTCCACTTTTTCCTTTCTTCCTTGAATGTAATCGTGCCATTGTTATATTTTCACTATTAATTTTTAAAAAATTGAAGTAGTGTTTAAAATAATATATATATTTGAGTTATAGTAAGGCAAAATAAATAAAATTTTGGAATTTAAGATAAAAACCAAGATGAAAAGATAAATTTAAGATTTTAAGATTTTTTCATAACAGTCTCGCACGCTGGTATGCCCTACATCCCCCCCAGCTCCTTCACCTCCAACAGAATCACCAGTAATAAATAAATTGCTTATGTCGGGAATCTGATTACCTGGACGTTTAAATCTGTGTTGCTCTGTATTAACTTCTACGCCATCAATCATCTCAAAAAATAATGGTCTTTCAAATATAATATTTTGTTCTACATCAGGAAAGAATCTAATGATTGTATTCCTTAGTTCTTGATGAATCTTTTTTGATCTTTCTTTATCTTTAATATCTTCTACATTAGCTACTCTAACAAATGTCATTAAAGATTTTCCAAGCGGTGCGATCTCTGGAGATAAATTAGATGTAATAATACCGAATGCTAATGGTTTTTCAAAAAAGATTACCCCATCAATTTCACTAACTGGTTTTGACAAACAAAAGTCGATAGAAACTCCTGCTGTTGGGCGTAAATTTTTACATTGGTCCACAAATTCTTTACTACAGAGTTGTTCATCTAATATAGTGAATAACTGTTGAACTGGGATAGTTGATATTATTTTTTCACCAATTAATACATTATCTCCAACTTTAACTCCAATTGCTTTAGAATTTTCTACAATGATTTCATTAACTTCAATATTTATCTGAATTTCTCCGTTATTTTCGATAATTTTATCTTTAAATCTTGAAAAAATCTCAGCCCATCCTCCTCGAGGATAAAAAACACTTCCAAGTTCTAGTACTCTTCTCACATTATGGAGTGTCTCCCCAGCGGAAGATCTCTCTGGAAATGGATTTACTTGCACAGCAGAACTTGCCATTGTAACATATGTTCTAATTTCAGGAATTAGCTCTTCTTTTTTAAACCAATCTTTTAAGGATACGTCATATAAATTTTCAAAGTCTCTTTCATCCATATTTTTTCTAATCATAATGATTAAATCGATTGCTTCTTTTAATGGAACCAGCTTACTTTTTCTAACGGCTTTCGCATCTCCAGCAGGAAAGATTGTTTTTGTTCCATCATCTAAAAATGCCCAGAATTCACCTGGTTTGATAAATTCTATTGGCTTTTCGATCTCGTTTAAAGATTTCGCAAGAGCACTATTTGGTCCAAATCTAATCATATGAATCCCAAAATCAAGTTTGAACCCCTCTTTTTCAACAACTATTGCTCTCCCCCCTATTTCTTTTGCTTTTTCAAGAATTAATACTTTTCCATGTTGAGATAATAATGCTCCTATATGTAGTCCGGCAATTCCGGCACCTATAATGATATATTTATATTCCTTTTTCATATTTCTAACCTCAAAGCGATTATTCAAAATACCTTTATTATGGTATTAAATCTAAATATTAATTAATTATTTCAAATATGGAGAATGAACATTCTTTATAATAATTCATCTTTTAATTCATAAAAATGAAAGAAAATAACCCATATTTATACTTTGTAACAGAAAATGTCCACAAATACGATGAGGTTTCAAAACTCTTTCATAAAGAATCCTTAAACTTTCAATTAAAACAATGCAAGTTGAAAACGGTTGAAATTCAGGCGAATTCCAATAGAGATGTTGTTATATATAAATTAAATTCGGTCAAAGATAAAATTAGCGGGTCCTTTTTTATTGAAGATGCTGGTTTTTATGTGGATGAACCACTTAAGGGATTTCCTGGTGTTTATTCCTCTTATGTATTTAAGACTATTGGGAATGAGGGAATTCTCAAATTAATTGATAATTTTGAAGAAACGAAGGCTCATTTTTTGGCTATAATTGCTTTTTATTTTAAACCTGAAGATGAGATCTTCCTTTTTGAAGGCGTAGTAAATGGCAAAGTTTCCAATAAAATTCGAGGAACCCAAGGGTTTGGATTTGATCCGATTTTCATTCCTTATGAAATGCCAGATAAAACATTTGGAGAACTCACAACAGAAGAAAAGAATCATATATCACATAGAGGAAAGGCATTAGCACAACTAATTTCATTTCTTAAAGAACTATAGACCTACTAATGTTAATGTTTTTGAAGGAAAATAGTGAGGAATATTTTAGTTTTAAAAAGTTTCAAAAGGTTTCCAATCGTTTTACGCATGACTTAATTTAAAGAATTATATTATAAGGACTATATCTGAGTTTAAATGAAGGAGATTTTTAAACGTTTATATTCTAATTGAATCGAAATTTTTCAAATAAGCATAATTAGAGTAATAACATTTATAATTTTCAATTGAAAATGTAGAAATATTGTGAAATTAAGAAGAATCGCATTTTTGTTTTTTTAGATACTTTAAAATCTTTAAATAAAGCTCTTGCTCGGCTTGATTTTGAGATTTGTATGATTTTGATTTAAATTCTTTTGGTAATTCAATTATTAGTTGATTTCTTTGATTATAAATTTTAGGGCTCATTGCTACCCATTTGGGCTCATGATCTGAGCCAAAATTCTTAAAATCACATTTAACAAGAGGTGTACATTTATATATACTCTGCAGATATTCAAGTAGTTTATTTTTATTGAAAATCGATGATTCTCTTATAATTGAATCCCAATCTTGAAAAAATTTATCAATTATTTTCTTCTCAACGGTATTTAAATCTGAATTTGAATCTAAATATAGTGCGCCGCAAATTGCTTCAAGTGAATCGGCTAGAGTTTTTGTACCAATTATCTTTTGTTTCTTGGAGGCAAAGATATATTTTTCTAATTTCATTTTATGGGCAATCATACTAAATGTCCTATTACTTTCTAAACATTGTTTCATCTTAGTTAATTCTCCGGGATCATCTTCTCCTTTGTTATATATTTGTAAGCTAAAAATTAATTTAATTACGGCATCACCAAGAGTTTCTAAGACTTCATAGTGAGGTATACCTAATTCATTACCCAGTTTAGGAGTAGTCAATGCTTGTTTTAGCAGATCTTCATCCTTAAAATTGTAATCTATTAGTCTCTGGAATTCATTTAACTTCTCGGAAACGGAATTAATCATTTTCTTGAGTGATTTTAATAATTAACTTTAATATCTATTATAAAAGAATTAATATTTTGCTAAAATTTTATTTAATTTCAAATTGGAAAAAAAGCGAAATTATTAATAATGTGATGAAGAATGAATGATCTAAAAAGAGAGAATGAACAGGGTTTTGATATGGAATATTTGGGGGATGTTTTAGATAATAAAAAAGAATTAGGTGTCAAATATCAAACTCCAGGATTTGGTTTGGCAGCACAGTTGTTTTCAAGTGTTGCTAAATTTGTTATCGAGAAGTTGGGACCTGATGAAGGAGAAAAACTTCTCAAAGAAGCGATAGAATATTTTGGAAAAGAGAGAGGAAAACGAATTGCTGAAAGAGTGAAAGCAGAGGGTAAGCCTTTAACGTTTAAAAATTGGTTGATATATACCGATATAAATTCCTCGAATTTTAGACCCATCGCAAGCATAGAAGATGGTGATTTTATCGCAAAAATTAGACATTGTACTTTCTATAACGCTGCAGAGGAATGGGGGTTAGGAGATTATGCCAAAATCTATTGCAAATATGTGGACTATAAAATACTTGAAGGTTATAATCCAGACATAAAGCTAATCTTAAAAGAACGTCAGGCTACAGGAAAAAATCGTTGCATATTTCGTTATATTATGAAAGCCGATAATAAGTAAAATTTAATAGTGTAAACAAGTCTTTATTATATTATATGGAGAAAGAGAATTTAGATAAAGTTCTTGCTATGATTAAGGGAATTGAGAAGAAAAATTTAGAATTTGAAAGATATCTTTCTAATTTGAAAATTTTATCGAGAAATAGTCTACTTAAGGAGATTATATCTGATATAATCGAAAGCAATAAATCTTTTCAAAGAATTCAATTAGATGATGAGGGAATTTGCCTCGCTAAAGAAGATTTGGAACAAATTTCAAATGGTAATTATATTGAAGAATTGATCTCAAAAATTCAAAATGAGCCATCAAAAAAAATTTTCATTTTGCGGGAATATTTAAGCAAACTCGAGGGGATTTCTGAAAGCGATTTAAATATTATTTTAAAATCATTAACAAATATAAATCTTGAAGATTTAAATAGAGAATTGTTGAATTTAACTAAAATTTTTAAAATTAAAGATACTAAATAATTTCAGCATTTTAAAAAATAAGGAATTTTAAAGAAATTAATTTTACGTGCTCTTTTTAAGGATAGACAATAAAATCTGAAGAACCTTAATATTCAAACAGTTTTAATAAAGTAAGAACGTATTTAATGCCGCGAATTTTTGCTTTTCTAGTTAATAGTTTCCCAACGATTTGGCCAGTAGTAATGTCTCCTCCTCCTAATATATCGGCAAATGTTTTTGTGTCAGTTTGGAAAAATCCATCCCATTTAGCATTTTTTTTCTTTATGCTTTCTTTTGGGTTATTATCTATGCTTTCAACATAGATTCTGCCTTTATCAATTACGATTAAGGCCGCTTGTTTTCCATCTTTTGGATTTAATAGAATTTTAATTTCTTTATCCTTGAAATCTTGCTTAAATTTCTCAATTGTATTTAAGACTTCTACTTCTTTACCTACAATCTTAGGAAAACCTTTCAATCTTTTCTTGTTTGTTTCATTTTCAGACATAAGTATTTAATCCCCTAATTAGGTTTAATAATATACAATTAATTTGTATGTTAAATTTAAATCTTTAAAAGTTTTTTAAATTAATTAAATTTTCAATTATATTCGATAATTGAGAAAATGAGCTGTTTTTACAACTAAAAACAAAATCTAATACCCGCTTTCTTCTCCTCCAGAAAAGAATTCTTCAAAAGCTTTTCGGTCCTCCCCGGAAATCTTGTTCCCTCTAAGACTTTCTTTGATGATAATTGGAGCACTTTCTTTCTCGTCATGTTTAATTTTTTTAATTATTTTAAACTCTTTCTTTTCATCTGAGGCTAGATCAAATTCTTTATCACAGGCTTTACAATATAATTTTTTTTTTCTAGGGACAAGTAAATTATTACAATCTGGGCAGAAGCGCAATTTTTTTAAACCTCCTAAAGCGTCAATTTTGTACTTTTATTATTGTTATATTTTATGTATCCTTTTTATTTTGACAATTTATTATAAAGTAATATTCACTATTTAAATTTATCCAAAATTCAATATTTACACAACATTCGGCAATAAAAACTTTTGCTTTCAATTTATCATCATTAATTCGAAAAAGATCTTACTAAATAAAAGTCAAACCATAAGATGATTTATAAGATATTATTATTGATTTAAAAATAGTTTATAATTTACATCAAATAGGTATTTAAGTTAAACTGAAATTAAATTAGATTAACCAAAATTGGCTTTCTTTAAAAATTAATATATAATACAAAACTATAATCTAGTTAAAATTATTAATAAATTTAAAATTGAGTGATTTTAACCAATTTAAGCTTTAGAGGATAATTATAATGAATGAAAAAAGAAGAGTACTTATTATAGGACATCGTGGAGCAAGCAATATTGCTCCAGAAAATACATTAAAAGCTTTTCAAAAGGCTATTGAATTAGGTGCTGATTACATTGAGTTTGATAACCGTCTCTCTAAAGATAGCGAGATTGTTGTTATGCACGATAATAATACACTCAGAACGACAGGTCATAACGCTGAAGTAAGAGATATGACCCTTAAAGAATTAAAATCCTTAGATTGTGGTGAAGGCGAAAAAATTCCGACTTTGCTTGAAGTAATTGAAATTGCTAAAGGTAAAATTGGATTACAAATAGAAGTATGTGCTGGTGGAATGGTAGAACAACTTATCTCTGTTTTAAGAGATAATGATCTCATTCAATCATCCATAATATCATCCTTTCAATATAAAGAACTACTAAATATACAAAAATTAGAACCTAATTTGAAATTGGCATTTCTATGGTTGGAAGTGATAGTTTCACCTGAGATGATAAAAAAATTCACTCAAAAGGCAATCCGTAAAAATTTATACGCAGTTCATCCATTTTACAAAACGATAGATATTGATTATTTAAATTTTGCTCATAAAAATAATCTTAAGGTTAATGCTTGGACAGTGAATAGTAAAGCAGCTATGAAAAAGTTTATTCAAATGGGTGTTGATGGGATTATTACTGATAACATTCAAAATGCCAAAAAGGCACTAAACAAATGAAATCAAAATTAGTTCTTCAAATTATATCTCATATTATTAGTTCGAAAAAATAATCTCGTTTTTAAAACTATAATAAAATATTTTAGTTACTTTTCAATCTATAATTTTAATTTATAATCAAAAAAACACAATCATAAAATTATGTCAGACTCAATAGAATCTAATGGAATTAACTTTGAACGTTTATTTTCACCTAGAGCTATAGGAATCATCGGAGCATCTTATGATCCCGCAGGGGGAGGTTTTTTTCTGAGATGTATGAAAAATAAATTTCGGGGACCAATTTATTTGTTTAATCCAAAATTAAGCGGTAAGGAACTTCACGGATATAAGGTTTATGGGTCTATTTTGGAGATTCCTGATGATAAACCAATAGATTATGTGATATTAGCCGTTCCCGCTAGATTATGCCCCAAATTATTAGAGGAAATTGGTCAAAAAAAAGTTCCATTTGTTACCATCTTTGCATCAGGCTTTCGTGAAGTTGGAAATGAAGATCTTGAGAAAGAAACATTAAAAATAGCTCAAAAATATGATATTAGGATAATTGGACCCAATTGTATCGGGGTTTATAATCCAAGTTCAAATTTGTATTTTGCTTATGATCAATCGAAAACAGCGGGTAACTTTGGTGGTATATTCCAATCTGGAGGAAACGCCCAAAATATTGCTCAGCTTGCAGTCTCTTATAACCTTTATGTATCAAAATTTCTTTCAATTGGCAACTCATTAGACTTATCCCCTTCAGATTTTCTAAAATATTTTTTACAAGATGTTCATACCATAGTTGTTGGTCTTTATCTCGAAAACCTTAGATCTGTGGATCATGGCCGTGAGTTTATGAAAGTGGCAAAGAAATGCAATCTAAATCGAAAGCCTGTTATCTTATGGAGAGCTGGATATGGTGAAGCCACGAAAAAAGCAATTCTTTCTCATACAGGGGGTTTAGCGGGCAATAATAAAATTTGGAATGCGGTTGCCAAACAAACTGGATGTTCTTTAGTTAACAATTCTACGGTTTTAACCGCATTAGCAAGTGCCTTTAAATTTACCCATTTGCCTGCCTCACGTAATATTGGCGTGATCGGCATTGGTGGAGGCTCGACTATTGAGGCAGTGGATATTCTTGAGAATTACAATTTACAAATACCGCAATTGACCGAAAAGTCAATCAAAAAAATGAAGAGATTTATTCCAGATGTAAATACAAACCTTAGCAATCCAATTGATCTCGGTGGTTCTGGAATCCGCCCTGATAACTATTATAGATGCTTACTAGCTTTAGATAGAGATCCAAACATTTCAGCTATCGTTTTCATAAAAGATCCTGAAAGATTTGGGGGATTCTCGGAAATCTTAGAAGAGATGGGCTTCAAAGATATGGATTTAAATCGAGAATTCATAAGATACATCTCTAAGGCTAAGAAAGTTTGTTCAAAACCCATGTACTGCGTCATGTTGAAAATCAATGAAGGCTTTGAAGAATATAAAAGTCGATATAAGTTTAAGTTAAAACTTTTCAATAAAAACATTCCTGTATTCGAATCCTTAAATTTAGCGGGTGAAGTTTTGGATAAGATGAATACATATCGAGAATTCCTTCAAAAACACGGAAGATTTCCTAAATCTTAATCTTATATATTTTATTCTTCTAAATGATTAACTTCTATCGGTTTCCCAGGACTCCCTTGATAATAAAATTTGTCCGGTTTTCCTCTCCAGCTCTTATGTAGAACAGTATTTGGAAAAATGACATTATTTTCTTTAGTTAATACGCCGGGACCAGCAATAATTCCGGGATAAAGAGTTGTGTTTTTATCCAATTTAATCTCTATCATTGTAATTTTACCAAAAATTGTATTCACTGCATGACTGGATAATGCTGTGGTTGGATAAATAAACACATCGTCACCAAGATCGGTAAATTCTAATCCTACATAACCGTCACAATAGATAGCATTTTTTCCTATTTTATTATGACCAATCTTTCTAAGTGTTCTATTAACTAACCACGGAAAAAGTGATTTAGAAGTTAACCACATAGGATATTTGATTATAAAGCCTCGTTTATGATAATACTTTATCATTCTGCCCTCCTCACTATTTACATCGCCTAAAAATCTCTGGAAAACACCTTCTTTTGGTGGTGATTTTTTATGCCACCTTCTGGCCCAAATCGCAGCAAACTCGATAAGAATCATTAAATAAATGTAATATAAAAGTAGAAATACCCCCGGTAATAATAACAAGTGATATATTAGCGGAATTGAAAATGTAATTATAAAGAAATATTCAAATAATAAGAAGAGCCCTAAACATATATATAATGGAACTATGAAGCTAAGAATGTTTATTTTAAAAAAATCTAAAGCTGGTAATTCAACAGTCTTTTTCTCTTCTTGTTCATTGCTACTTGAATTTCCTTTGTTCCCAATAGCATTTTTCGTTTCTTCCATATAATATTTATTGAATATTTAGTATAAAAATATGATATATTTTACTCAGAAATTTAGTAATTCGAACTTTCAGATTGCTTATTTCTTTCTCATATTAAAGAAAACATATCCATAATATTCCGAATATTTTCGAAACATTTCGATTTCTAAATGAAATTCTTCAAGCAAGCTAAGCTTCTCCTCGTCATCTTGATATTTTTTGCGTAATTTGTTAATTTTTTTCTCTAAAGGAATATAAAAATTATTCCACCAACTAGATTCAGGAAGTTTAAAATGAGATATAAGATTTAGTCCATGAGAAGTTATTACTTTTATATTTTCCTCCACATTTTTCATAGCGGGATACACTTGAAAAAAATTCTTTATTTCTTCTGGGATGTTTTCTTTAAACCAACATAGCTCTGAAAATACGAAATATCCATTTTCTTTTAAAAAAGATTGCCAATCTACGAGGGCTTTTTCAAATCCATAGATATATGCAGCACCTTCTGACCAGATTACGTCAAAAGTATTAGCATCGAATTTCATTTCAAACATAGATATGTTTTTTGTAGATATCTTATGAGAAAGGTTATGAATTTTAATATGGCTTTCTAACTTATCAAGATAAGGTTGATGATTATCCAATGCTAATATTTTACCATCTGTTATTCTTGCTAGTTCTAATGTCTGCATACCAGTACCGCATCCAACATCTAAAATATAAGGATTAGAAGGTAAGTCTACCAAAAATGATAATGCTTTTCTTGTAGATTCATTATCACCAGGTCCCAGTCTTGGTAAATCGGTATTAAAAACTTCATATAACATACTCAAGTTTTATCACTTTGTTCAAACTACGCTTTTAATGCTTAAAATTTTATTTTTTTATATTATTAAAGATATTTAAATCTTAGGCGGTATCTTAAAAGCGACATTAGTAAAATCGTCCATATCTTTAGAATACGGTCTGAGTCTAAAGCTATAATAATAGGGGATATTTTTTTTTAATTTAAATTCACTATGAAGAACT
>CAZRKO010000021.1:0-12658 GCA_964600445.1 uncultured archaeon | reverse complement strand
TTTAACAAAATTAAATAGTTAAAATAAAAATAATTAGAAAATAAACCTTACTTATAGAATGTTCTAAAATTTAATTATATTAGAAGATCTAACTTCGTAGATTTTTCTTAAAAGAATGATAGATTTATTCTTTTTGACTTATCAAATCTTTAACGGTTATATCAGGATGATGATATCTCCCTTTTTCTAAAGTTTTATCACCGTATTGAATAGATTGTTCAGGGCAATAGCTAATACATGCTAAGCATTGCTGACATTTATGCTGCCATTGTGGCTTGCCACCAACAAGAATTATATTATTCACAGGACAAACATTTTCACAGATACCACAAGAATTACAATTATCATCTGCATAAAAAAATTTGTCATTTTCACAAACGTTATCGCGGAAACCTTTATTTAGTTTCTCTATGGATCTAGTTCTTTTAGCTGGTTCTATTTCAAGTACTTTATTTTCTTCTATAATCTTATAAATACGATCAACTTGATTTTTAGCATCTTTAAGTTTTTCTTGAGATATTTCTTCTGAATTTAGAATATCGTCCACAATATTGTTATTAGGCATATTAATAAAAAATCCCGCGCTAAATGGTTTTGATTTTTCTGAAAGAAGCTGTTCTATTTGAATTAAAGGTATGCCTTCCATATCTCCGTCTTTTGTTACCACTGCAAATAAATAATTAGTATTATCAAGCTCAATTTTTTCTATAAAATCGTAAACAATACGAGGTAAGCCCCAATAATAAAGAGGGAAAATAAATCCGACCTTTTCACTTGTAGCAACAATTTGATCCTGCTGTAAAACCTTTGCTATTGGTACTAACTCACAATCCTCTAATTTTTCAGCAAGATCCCTGGCAATTTTTAACGAATTACCGGTTCCAGTAAAAAAATAAATTGTAGTTTTCATACATCATCCCTTTTTATCTCTTTTTTAATATAGTTTATTACTTGATCTTATTTTTAACTTACTTTACCATAGTATAGAAAATAATAATAAAAAATTTTGATTATTAATAATTATAGCATTTTAAATAACTTATATAAGGCATACGACATGATATATTGTTGGATTTGGCGGGTTCCAGCCCCAATCTCCTGAATTCTTGAAATACCTAACAGATCCTGCATTAGTGTATTATCACAGACTCCTGCTCCACCCATAAGGTTTGCTGCTTCATAACATACTCGTTCCGTTAATTGGGCACAATCATATTTCAATTGCGATACATATGCCCCAAGTGATAGATTAAATGCTTTAGGTAAAACACCTTTATTATCCTTTATTTTTTGGTCAACTTTCCCACAGATATACAAAAGAGCCAATGTAAGATTCATTGTTTTTGCCCATAAACCTGATAGTGGAAAGCCAACGCCTTGAAATTTTATAGTTTCTTGATTAAACTGTTTTCTCATGCTACAGTAAATAGTTGCATGTGTAACTGCATTCCATGCTTGCGACACATATAAAATGCACCCTCCTAATCTTTCTAAATTCAATCCCTCAAAAAGATATTCTCGGCCTAAACCCGGAGCTCCAATAACATATTCTTTAGGAACTCTTAAGTCTTTGAACGTTTCTTTCCCAAGATGCATTCTAGGAGTCCAAGGAATATTTACTCTTTCAACACTCCATCCCTCCCATGATGTATCTATTAAAAATTGACCCATCGTGTTTCCTTGGTCTTTCTCAGCACAGGCATAAACAACGGCCCAATCAGCTTTAGGACCGTTGGTCTGATATATTTTTTCCCCATTTAGTAAAAAGCTCCCATCAGGCTGTTCATCAGCAGTTGTTAACATATGCACAGCATCAGATCCTCTCTCTGGTTCTGTAATACATATGCAGCCGATTTTTTCTCCAGATACTAATTCTTTCAAAGCTTTTAAACGAACCTCAACACCTTCATTATGAAGTAATAGCGGATTTAATGTTAACACACAAGCCCCCATGGCCATAGTCATTTGGGGATCAAAAAAGTCAGAAGCAAGGATTCTTAATAATTCAGCTTTCATTCCGTATGGTTCAAAATTAAGTCCTATGCTTTCAAAATTGCTAACTCTTGTGAGATATCCTGCTTTACCAATTTCGGGAATCCACTCATAAAAATCTTCATTGTGCGAAATATTATACTTTTTCTCCAGGTTGATATAAAATTTCTCGACTTCCCGGAGAAAATTAAAATCCTCAGGTTCCAAAAGGCTGACTAAATTACTATTTAAAAATTTGTATCTGGTCTTTAATTGGAGTTTTCCGAGGATTTCATCATTTATACAATCTACATCTCCTTTTTTAATCATTAAAGATCACGCTCTTGTTTTATTATAGTTTTTTGACTATAAATAATATTAACCCGAATTCTTAAAAACTTTATAGCAAACTTTGAAAAAAAAAGGAAAAAAAATACAAAATTGTAAAGTAGTAAGGTTAGAATAGCCGTTTTTTATTAAAAATTAATTACAACACATTAAAGGCAAGTAAGAAAAAAAAACATTTGATTTTATACTAATGGTTTAGGCTTAGACTCAATTTCATCTTTCTCTAATTTGATGTCTTTCTTTTCTTCTCTTTTTTTTCTATGGACAACATATGGTCTATATATTGTTATCTTAGGGGGACTCATCGTTAGAATCGTTTCTGCTATACGAGGATGTTCGGCTATAAATAAAAACTCTTCCCTAACTAAAGGTCTTTGTTTATGAACATTAGCATAGCGTACCAGCTCTAATATCTGCCGTGCTTCTTCATCGTTTTTAAACTTCAGATCAAAATTTTTGTATATATGTTTAAAAGATGATATACCGGAGTATTCACCTGTAGTTATTTTTCTCCCTGTTTCAACCAGAATTTTTTCGCCTCGACCTAATTCACGATAATCATATAATTCGTAATTTCTTCTATCTTTAAGAGCTCCATCTGCATGAATTCCTGACTCGTGAGCAAATGCGTTATCTCCTACACCAACTTGATTAACTGGAATTGGCACGCCAAAGGCATGAGAAGCATAATTAGCAACTTGCCAAGCTTTACTTAAATCAAGTCGTGGATCTAATAACCCTAACTCATCGAAGTCGGCACTATGTTTTAGTGCTAATAAAGTACTTATAAGATCAGTATTTCCTGCTCGCTCACCCATCCCATTGACTGTAGTATTAATATATGCATCCTGTCCCTCTTCAACAACTCCCTTGGCTCCTTCGACTGCCGTAGCTACAGCCATACCCAAATCATTATGAGTATGCAGTTCTATAGGCAGTTCTAATTCTTTTGCAAGAGTTTTACACCTAAAATGGATGCGAAAGGATCTTTCATAGCCTAAAGTATCACAATATCTTATTCTATCAGCACCTGCCTTTCTGGCAGCATTACCAAACTTTAGCAAGAAATCCATAGACGTTCTTGAGGCATCCTCAGCATTAACTCCAATTGTTTTTATACCCAAGTCTTTTGCTCTAGTTACTGCAGACACCATCATTTTAATTACATCATCTTCATCAAACCTTCCTTGAAATTTTCCATTTATCATTTGTTTGGATGTAGAGATTGAGACATTTATATGTTCTATTCTTGTTAATTCTACGGCTGTAATCACATCTGATTCAATAGCTCTCATCCAACCTGATAATATCATTGTATCAATAACGCCCATTCTCACTAGTTCTAAATTTGCGTTAATATAATTTGTTTCATGCAATGTCGTAGGGAAGCCAAACTCAGATTGATGGACACCCATTTTATTTAAGAGGATATTTAACACAGTTTTCTCTAATTTGGCTAGGCCTAATCTACTGGTCTGCACACCATCTCTATTTGTGACATCCAAAATATATATTCTATTATCCATTTTTACCAACAAGTTTTATATGTTTTTTAACGATTTTAGAGAATTCTCATCAATCATTTACAATTTTGTAATGATTTATTCAATTCTCTCTTTAATTATACTAAATAAAATTTGATAGAAATTAAATTTTTTTATTTTATTTATTATTTTCTATATTAATCTTATAGGAAAAAGTGAAAAAAGTGAACATCATTACAAAATTTAATCACAAAGTCTGAACATTATTTTATTTTAATAAACAGCCTTCATATAAAGGCTATATAGTGTTTTAAATTGCTCTTTTTTTAACAGATTTCCGTCAAAATCAACGATTTGCAATTTTTGCAGATTATGAAGGCATGAAATATCAGAAATATCATTATAAGTTGCTAATAAGACTTCTAAGTTTTGTAATTCTTCAATTCCATGAAGATTTGATATTTTATTATTGGAGATGTATAATTCACGAAGTTGTTCTAATTTTCCAAACCGACTTATTTTCGAAATATTATTATCAGAAAGATTTAATTTCTGTAAATTAGTTAAAGTTTCAAGACCTTTAATCTCTGTTATTTTATTACAGCTTAAAGAGATATGTTTTAAATTTTTTAAGTTCTCTAATCCTTTAATTTTAGTTATTTTATTGTTATTAAGATTTAATCTTTTTAAGTTTTTTAGATTTTCAAATCCATTTATTTCAGTTATTTGGTTTCCTATTAAACTTAAATGAGTCAGATTCCTCAGGTTATGTAATCCTTTAATTTCCTTTATCTTATTTAAACTAAGATCTAAATATGTCAAATTAGTAAAAGTGTCAAGATCTTTAATCTCTGAAATTTGATTTCCAGAAAGTACTAATCCTGTTAATTCACTTAAATTTTTTAGTCCTTCAATTTCATCTATGCTATTAATATTTTTCGACGTTAGTCCGATCCACTTACAATCCTTTCTATATTTTTGCCCTTGAAAGGTAGCGAAATCCATGGAATAATATAATAAAAATGCAAATTTAAATCTTAAGACTCTATAATTTTTTTAGATTAAGTGAAAATATCATGTTTTTCTTCGAATTGCTCTTTAAATCTTTAATCTAAATGTTTTAATTTTAACTCGAAAATGAACATTATTTTATTTCAGGATCTAAATCAGAGTTTAAGAAAATGTATTCTAAATCTGTTAGTAAATGTAGCAATACATATTATATTTAAAAATTCAAAAGTTTATCAATTTAGCAATCCTATTTAATAATTAGGTATAATTTACTTAATCAAAAATTTAAATATTAAGGAAAGGAAAAAAAATGAGAACTTATGAAGAGTATGTTGAAAAATTAAAAACTATGAAGCCAAACGTGTATATTGGAGATGAAAAAGTAGGCAGAGACGATATTCGACTACGAGGCGGGATGCGTATTATAAAAGAAACATTTGATTGTGCAGAGGAGAGTTCAGAGTTCGCCGATCTTTGTGTCGCAACTTCTCATATTACAGGAAACAAAATTAATCGATTTACCCATATTCACCAAAGTGAAGATGATCTGCTTAAAAAGCAATTAATGACTCGACTGCTTTGTCATCGCGTAGGTGGATGTATCCAACGATGTATGGGTTGTGATGCCTTAAATGGTCTTTCTGTTATAACTTACGAGATGGACCAAGCGTTAGGAACGGATTATTATCAAAGATTTTTAAAATATACAGAATTTTTTCAAGAAAATGACTTAGTAGCAAGTGCAGCTCAGACGGATCCAAAGGGGGATCGTTTGAAGAGACCACACGAACAAGAAGATCCGGATCAATATCTAAGAGTAATTGAAACCAGGGAAGATGGTATTGTTGTTAGGGGTTGTAAAATCAATATTACTAATACTCCATACGCTGACGAAATGATTGTTGTTCCATGTAGATATATGGGACCTGAAGATAAAGATTATGCCGTAGCTTTTGCTTTACCATGCGATTGGGATGGAGTTAAATTACTTACAAGACCTGCGTATGTTAAAATACCAAAGAAATTTGATACTCCTACTGCACATATAGGAGATGCCGAGACTTTTATCATTTTTGATGATGTGTTTGTCCCAAAGGAGCGGGTATTTCTAAACGGACATGGAGATCCGAGAGAAACACCTTATGCTGGCTTTCTCGCACTAATGTTTGCGCACTTTCATCGGCATAGTTATACTGGCTGTAAACCTGCTGTAACTGAGGTTATTGCCAGCGCAGCTGCGTTAGTAGCCGAATATAACGGAATTGAAAAAGCATCTCACGTTCAAGATAAAATCTCTCATCTTATAGGGACTGCTGAACTTGTATTTGCAGCAGGAGAATCGAGTGCCAAGCATTCTGAAAAGGCACCCTCAGGCACTCAAGTTCCTGACGAAATATTAACTAATGCAGGAAGACGTTTTGCGGGCGAAATGATTTACGAAGAGTATAAAATTTTAGCAGACCTTTCAGGGGGATTAATTGCTACTTTACCATATGAAGGATCGTTTACATCTGAAGAAGTTGGAGAACTTGCAATGAAATATCTAAAAAGAAATCCGAGAGTTAAACCGGAGAACATATATCGTTGTTTCAAAGGAATCGAAACTCTCGCTGTTTCAGATTTGGCAGGATTAATGCAGGTAGCTGGCCTACATGGTGGCGGTTCACCTCAAATGGAAACGATAACCATGATGATGCGCTACGATCTTGAAAAATTGAAGAATATTTCAAAATATCTTTTCGGAATTAAATCTAAATTGAGGAGATATGAAAGACCAACTGTCACACCCCGAAAACAGCTTGAAAAATTTAGGAAAGCAATGCAAGCAAAACAGAAACGTGAGTAACTAGGTTTAACCCAATATAAATTTTAGTATATGCTTATTTTATATTTTTTTTTATATTTCTTGAAAAACGAGCTCAAAAAATAGTATAATGTTATAACATCTTTTTACAATAAGCACAATACAAAAGATTGTACTTCTGATATATTATTAATAGAAGGATCTTTAATTTGCTCTAAATACTGATTAATTGGTATGCCTTTTTCAAAGATTTCATTGAATTTATCATAAAATATATGATATATATTTTCATTTCTGGAAATATAAGAGCCCATTAATTTGTTTGTGGGATCAAAACTAGGTTGTATAAGCTCATTATCTGTTAAGCTAAAATTACTGAATGATTCTTCAGTAATATGAACTTCAATACTTTTAAATTCAATATCTTGAAATGCTACATGCTTTGATAAAATGGAAAACTCTTTACTATTTATTAGTTCATTAACTAATTCATTATTAAATATTGCCTGAATATTAATATTTTTAAGATTTTCCTTAATTTTGTTCATAGCAGACATTAAGGGAGTCCGTGGATGATTAGGAAAATCCTCCATTGAGTTTTCTTGAAGAAAAGAAATTAAAGGATTGGCATACCCAATTCCAATCGCTATTTTACACGCATTTTTCGCTTGTAAAGGATAGTATATCTCATCAAAGTTGTCAATACTGAAATTAATAAATTCTATAGGTTCTTGGACTACTTCTTCTTTTAAATTATAACTTCCAACAAATAAATCAAAGGAGCTTTCACATTTTATTTTTTTCTCTTGAAATTCATTTAGCAATTCTTCTATCCTTTGGTTTATGAGTCTTTGCCATATTGGCAGGATAGGAGTTGCCAAATTAATTTTCATTGGTCGGTCATATAGTTGCACTAAATCCATTCCACTGAGAACATTTATGATTTTATATCCCCGTTTTAAGCTTAGACTATAATTCTTACAAACATCCTTAAGATTTTCAATTCTTTTATTATTTAATAAGTAATGGTAGATTTTTTCAATGCCTTTCTCAATTATACCAAGGGAATTGAATAAATTAGATAATTGAATAAAATTATCGTCGTTTATCTCTATATCACCTTATCTTTATCTCTCCTTTATCTTTTCCAGGCTTAATTCCGTAAGTGTCTCAAAAGCTTCATTAATATTTATATTATCTTTACTTGAAAGCTCACTAAAACCAGCCATTTTATTTTTTTCGGCAGTCTGTATACCGTGTTCTCTTGGAACTTTTCTTTGGCTTTTAGCAAGGTCAAGTTTTGCACCAACTAACATAATTGGAATTTCTCCTGCTTTTTGTCGCACTATTGAGGTCCATTCTGTAATATTATCTAAGGTAGCTGGTCTTGTGATGTCATATAAAAGGAAAGCGGCATTGGCTCCCAAGGTGTAAGTTGGTAAAAGGAACCTGAACCGTTCTTCACCTCCCACATCCCATATCTGAAGCTTAACTTTTAATCCTCTTAAATCTATTGTTTTGACATGGAAATCTACCCCTATAGTGAGCCGTTCTGACGGATTAAAGATATTATAACAATACCTTTTAGTAAATGAGGTTTTCCCTACAGAAGCATCTCCTAATAATAAAATCTTGAAAGTATAATCGTAATTTGGCATTTATATTATCATTTGAATTGAATCAATCGGAAGTTATTATAATATAATTTATTCTTATAATATTATTTTAATCAATTAATTAATATTTAAATATAGTAGAAAATTTTTCCAATAATTTCTCTGAACATTCATTATTTGATAATTCAATGGAAAATGCTTTACGATAGCCTAGTTTTTCTAAAAATCTATAAAATACTCTAAAACTAAAATCTCCTTCACCAGGAAATAATCTTTCTAAATCTTCGCCAGAATTTTCGTTAAAATCCGCCAACCTAATTAGAGAAATTAATTCTCTGATATCATTTATCTCATTAAAAATTACTTTAAATTTAGCTAAATAAAACGTATCAATTACATACCCTAAATTTTCTTGGCTTTCTAATGGTTTTAATATTTCTTTTGCTTCATGTAAATTTGAAACAGAACTACTATCTAAAAGTGAGAATTCAAATCCGATATTAATATCTTCTTTATCGGCTCTTTTAGAAATATCTTCAAGCCGTTTTCTTGTTCTGTTTAAAATTCTCCATTTAGGTATTGAAGTTGCTTCTGTAGAAAAGTCTATAAGAGAAGGAGTAGCAATTATCAAATCTGATTCTAATTTGTCGCAATAGTGAATCATTTGTTTAAAATTATTCAAGACTTTAGTCTTAAAATCTCTCTCTGAACATAAAGAAAAATCTGATAATGGATAAATACTTTCAACTTTAGTGTCATAGATTTCCAACGTCTCTAAAATATCTTTTAGATTATAATTCTTAGATAAAGTTTTTCTTATTTTTTCGGTATCAAATTCAACGCCATCAAACTTTTTAGCGAATTTTATGAATTTAAATAAATCTAAGTTTGCACATGTATTTTGATTTAAAGCTATAGGTCTAAATTTAAACATATTATTAAAAATAGCTAATGTTACATTTTAATTTTTGGGATAATATGATCTAAATATTGTTAAGATAAATAAGTAAAATTGATGAATATTTTTTGTGGAATGAAAATTCATAATTTTAATAAATAAGTTTAATTAAATATATTTAATTGGTAAATTAGGGATAAAAAGACTTTCAAATGAATGGACAAGACATAATTTTGGGATTATTTTTTTCGGATGAAAACAATTTAATTTATGACAAATTTTCTCAAGATCTAACTGAAGAAATTGAAAAAAATTTGAAAATGCTGTCCTATAAATTTTTAGGACCCGTATTTTTTACTGCCGCAAGTGGTAATGGAGGAAATTGGAAAATCGAATTTATTGAATCTTCCCTTTCTCAATACCAAAATAGGACTCTGGATGCCGATGTTATTCAATCATTCTTTAATTTAAACTCTTCTATGGAAACCGAAGATGGGAGCACAGATTTCTCGGTTTTAATCGGTTCACCATATACAGAAGATATTAATTTAATTTATAGAAAAATGGTTGAATATATTCATCCTAGTATTATCCAAGGCAAATTTACAGCCGAATCAATAATGGGAGATGAGTTTAGGTTTAAAAATTTCATTCAATACGAGTTAGACAGGGGCCTTAATTTAATCGAATACACTCTTGGTTCAGCAAGGAAATTTCATTGGGAAGAACAGCAAAAATATTACTGTATTGGAATTATAGAGAAAAGAATTGATGAAAAACAAAGAATATCTAATTTTTATTCATTTGATAAAGAGGATACTTTAAGAAAATATGTTTTATCTCTTATTCCATCGTTTTATGTTATGAGCATTTTGCCTGATTATTATGAAAATTTAATTAATGAAACACTAAATTTATTTAATAAAACAAGTGTATTTTCAAACATTAGAAACATCAAATTGAGTTTCCAAGAAAAGAAAGTTCTTTATTTAGAGGAATTTATTGTAGAAGATGGTATCAAGAAATCGTATGGTGCTATTCTAATACCTGAGGTTCCTAATATAGACGATGGTAAAAATTTATCCTTCTTTAAACGAAATTTAAGAATTGTTTTAGATACCCACAAGGAACTAAGAGAAATCTTATTTACCATTAATGAGAATTTTGTATTCGAAAGTTGGCCTACTGAATCAGAAGAAGATTTAGATAGTCTAAAAAAATGCTTTGATTGTTAAATTTAGTATAAATCTTAAAATAATGAGTAATAAAATGGAAAACAAAAACTTTCAACAAAATTACAAGATTGATAAGAAACGTTTGAATAACTATTATGAGAGAATTAGAAATCAATCACCAAATTTACCTCAAACCGAAATAGTTGCGAAATTCCTACTGAGTCAATCAGTTGGAAATTCATATGGTCAGATTTTAATGATTCTGAATTATTATAAAGATAAAATAAAAGAAAACGTTAGTGTTTTAGAGTTCGCTTTTGAATGGATCCGAGCTCAAAATATCCGATTAGAATATAAAAAACACCTCAATAGAGCCCAATATCCCAATTTGGATTTAGCAATTGATGATTGTATTTTTCTTTTTTTTAATGCTTATGATAAACACTTAAGAAACATTCTTAAAGAGAGTATTAAAGAATATGAGATAAGTGCGCTTTACGAAACATTTTTTAGCCCAGACAGGAAAAATATCAATATAATAAAAATTTTACAAGAACATAAGAGCCTCGTTCCTACTTTTTTTAAAGAAACTAAAAGAATTGATACCAGCATAATTACATTACGGAATGGCGTATTAGAAGTAATAAAAGAAGATTATGCTAAATAGGATCTTATTTTGTAGATAAAAATCCAGAGAAATTCTGAACAACTTAAAAAAAATTTATTTATTAAAAATTAGATTTTCGAAAAACTAAAACTTATAATTATATACTTTATTGATTATTTAACTGGTAAATTAGGGATAAAAAGACTTTACTTATAATCTTCAAATGAAAGACGACGATAGAATTTTAGGACTATTCTTTTCTGATAAAGATAATCTAATTTATGACAATATCAAATTTTCTGAAAATTTATCTGAGGAAAGTAAAAACCAACTTAATATGCTCTCATATAAATATTTAGGGCCTGTATTTTTAACTGCCGCAAGTAGTAACGGAGATACCTGGAAAATTGAAAAAATAGAATCCTCCTTATCTCATTATCAAGGGAAACTTTTTGATATTTTGCAGTCGTTTTTTAGTCTTAACTCTACAATTAAGTCCGAAGAGGGAGTGTCTAATCTATTTACATTAATCGGAAGTCCACACACCGAAGATATTAAAGATATTTATAATATCTTAACTAAATATGTCCATCCGAGCATAATTCAAGGGAAAATTGTGAATGAAGATCTTTTAGGTAATAGATTTAACTTTTATAAATTTATAAAAGCAGAATTATTTCGAGGTCTTCATCTTATAGATTACTCTCTTGGATCTTCACGAAAAATCCCTTGGGAAGAGCAACACAGCTATTCTTGCGTAGGCTTAATTGAAAGAATAATAACAGAAGAAAATAAAGTATCAAACTTATATACATATGATGAAAACGATCCTTTAAGAAAAGTGGCATTAAATTTTATACCGGCTTATTATGTAATGTGTATTTTGCCAGACTACTATGAAAATCTAATTGGTGAGACGTTAAAAATATTCAATAAGACAAGTGTAATTGCTGATATCAGATTAATAAATCTTAGTAATCAAAATAAAAAAGTAATTTATTTAGAAGAATTTCTTGTCGAAAAAAAAATAAAAAGAAGTTATGGTGTGATTTTAGTACAGGATAATGAAGTTTTAAGTAATCCTAACAAACTTTCCTTCTATAAAAAGAATTTAAGGTTAATTTTAGATGGGAATAAAGAATTAAATGACATTTTAAATCTTTTCAATGAAGGATTCAAATTTAAGAAGTGGGAAACACAAACAGACGAAGGTCTTAATAATATAGGAGCAAAGCTCGACAATAGTAATAATTAAAAACCTTTTTTGGACAGTTGGAACAAAATGGATGATACAAAATTCGAGAACATATACAAAATAGATAGAGAAAGATTAACACAATATTATGATAGAATTAAAAATCAGAGTAAAGAAGTTAAGACAATTGATAACATTACAAAGTTTTTGAATAATCAATCTATTGGAGCATCCTTTAAGGAAGTCTTCAATACGTTAAAATATTTTAAAGATAAAATTGTTGATGGAAAAGTTTTATTAGACTTAGCTTTTGAATGGTTAAGAGCTCAAAAAATAAGACTGGAGTATAAAAAATATCTAATAAGGGCACAATACCCAAATAATGATTTATGCTTAGCGGTAGATGATTGTATCTATCGTTTTTTTTTAGATTATGATCACTATATTAGAAAATTGTTTAAAAAAGCGGTTCGCGAACATAATTTTAGTGCTCTATATGAAATATTTTTTAGCCCTTTCGATAAAAAAAGTCTTATAATAGAAGACATA
>CAZRKO010000020.1:0-12816 GCA_964600445.1 uncultured archaeon | reverse complement strand
CCAATTATTACATCTACTTGTTTCTCACTGAGTAAATTTCTCGCCAAATCCCTCATGTTGGTTTCAATTTCTTGATTTTTTGTCTCGATTCCCATAATCCTCACCATTTCTTTTCAAATTTTTTATTAGGACCCAGTGCTTTTACTTTTTCGGTGGCTTTTCTAATTAAGACGGCAAACCGCTCTCCTTCAGCAGCAGAGGCCCACATAAAGTTTACTCTATCCGGTTCTATTCCAAAGAATTCTAATAATTCATTTAATATAGCAAATCGCCTTCTGGCCACTAGATTTCCACTAATATAATGACAGTCACCCGGATGACATCCAGAAATTACAACCCCATCCCATCCATCGGTTAAACTTTTGATTATGAAATAGGGATTCACTCTACCAGAGCAAGGAACCCTTACAATCCTAATATTTGGAGGATATTGAATTCTACTTACTCCGGCCAAATCTGCCCCCGCATAAGAACACCAATTACATAAAAACGCAATGATTTTAGGTTCCCATCCTTCACTTTTACTTGTTTTCTGTTCTTTTTGTACCGTCATTTTCTTAACACACCCTCCCTGTTATCATTGAAAATATTTGGTCGCCTGAAAAGCCGAGTATATCAATTGCAGCGCAACGGCAGTTTCCTGAGCAAGCTCCACAGCCTTTACATAACATTTGATTAATGTAAGCAACCCTACCAAACCTTCGATCATCAACAAGCTCGATAGCACTATACGCGCAGTTTTCAATACACATGCCACAACCTATACAGCGTGCCATATCGATTTGGGCAGTCTTACCTTCTGCTTCAATTTCTTCTTTAGAAAGAATTGTACAGGCTCTTGATACTGCTGCATTTGCTTGAGAAATGGAATCTTCAATTGTCTTAGGACAATGAGCGATACCGGCGATAAATACACCCTCCGTTGCGAAATCAACCGGACGCAACTTAACATGGGCTTCTAAAAAGAAACTATCATCATTAAGAGGAACTTTTAACATTTTTGCCAAATCTTCATTTTCTTCACGATTTGCATAAATTCCAGCACTTAATACCAGTAAATCAGAATTAATATAGACAGTCTCGTTTCTTGGTGTCGCCACTTCAACTCTTAGTTGTGAATCCTCTGGTACTATTTTTGGTAGATTATTTTCATCATACTGAATGAATATAACCCCAGCCTCTCGCGCTTTTCGATAATATTTTTCTTTAAATCCATAGGTTCTTATATCTCGGAATAGAACAGTAATTTCCGCTTCGGGATTTTTCTCTTTGGCTAATAATGCATTTTTTATTGCTTCCGCACAGCACATTTTACTACAATAAGGATGCTCCTCGTTTCTTGATCCAACACATTGAATCATTACGACTGATTTTTTATTCTTAATCTTGTTATTTGTATTTAGTATCTTTTCAAATTCAGATTGAAGAATAACTTGGTCATTTTCTCCATATAAATATTCCTTAGGCTGATACTCTTTTGCTCCTGTAGCAACAATAACAACACCATGTTCAAACTCTGCTCTTTCTTTATTTTTACCATGTAAAATTGAAGTTTTAAAATTGCCGATAAATCCATCAATGATTTCAATCTCAGCATCAGTGTAAACGTGTATAAATTTATTTGATTTAATTTTATCGATTAAATCTTTTAAAAATGCTTGAACATCTCCTCCCTCAAGCGTGTGATATATGTGAGTAGCAAAGCCCCCTAATTTATCTTGCTTTTCAACTAAATATGTTTCATATTCTTGACTCGCAAAATTAAGCGCTGCTACCATGCCACTTATACCACCTCCTACAACAAGTACTTTAGGAGTTACGCTTAATTTGATTCTTTCAATAGGCGCAATATATCTAGCTTTATTTACAGCCATCCTCACGAGGTCTTTTGCCTTTTCTGTAGCAGCTTCTGGTTCATTCATATGTACCCAAGAACATTGATCTCTAATATTTGCCATTTGAAACAAATATCGATTTAAACCAGCCTCTCGTATAGTTTCTTGAAAGAGAGGTTCATGAGTTCTAGGGGTACAGGATGCTACAATAACACGATTAAGATGATATTCTTGTACTTTCTCTTTAATAATCGTTTGGGTATCTGCTGAACATGTATAAAGATTTTGATCTGATAAAACTACATTTGGAAGCGTTTTCGCATATCTTGTCACTTCAGGAACATCAACAAATCCACCAATATTAATTCCACAATGACAGACGAATACACCAATTCGAGGAGGTTGTCCATCTACAAAGATTTCGGGAGGTAAAGATTTTTCTGTTATTAAGGTTCCTTTTTTCTCATATAAAATCTGATTAACACATCCCGCTGCTGCACTGGCTTGAGTTACTGTATCTGGAATATCTTTAGGCGATGAAAATGCTCCACACACAAAAATTCCTGGTTTTGATGTTATCACAGGATTGAATACATCTGTTTCAGCGAAATCATAATCATTTAATTCTATTCCAAACTTTTCAGCAAGAAATTTTGCATCATTAGGAGGATTCAACCCTACGGCAAGGACAACCATATGAAAATCTTCTTCTTTGACTATTCCATCTTCAATTTCATATCTAATTCTTAGATCTTTTGTTTCTGGAACTTCTTTAATGGATGAAATACGACTTCTTATATATTGAACTCCGTATTGCTCTTGAGCTCTTATAATATATTTGTCAAAATCTTTTCCATATGCTCTTACATCCATACTAAAGATGGTTGGTTTTATTTGGTGCATATGCTCATGGGCAATTACTGCCTCTTTGGCTGTATACATACAACAAACTGAAGAACAATAGGGTTTTCCTGCCCCAGAATAATCTCGAGAACCGATACATTGAAGGAAAGCAACTTTTTCTGGTACGTCTCCATCAGAAGGTCGCAAGACTCTACCAGCATAAGGTCCACTTGCGCTTAAAATTCGCTCAAATTCTATGCTGGTAACTACATTCTTATATTTTCCATACCCGTAAAGATTGGCTTCTGGTGGAACGAATTCATCAAAACCTGGAGCTAAAACAATAGCACCCACATTGAGATCAACTTCCTCATCTTCAAGGTCATATTCTACAGCATTTGCTTTACATACGCCAGCACATATTCCACAACCTATACAGTAATCCCTGTTAATGGCATATAATAAAGGAACTGCTTGTGGATATTTAACAGATGTAGCAGCATATTTAGCAATACCCTCGTTAAACATATCAATCGCTTCAACAGGGCATTCACGGCCACATACTCCACATCCAGTACATTTATCTTGATTAACATATAAAGTTTTCTTCAAAACCTTAACTGTAAAATTACCTGCTTCTCCATTCACTTCCTCAATTTTACAATTAATAGACAAATCGATATTTTGATGACGACCTGTTTCGACCAACTTTGGAGAAACAATACACATGGCACAATCGTTAGTTGGAAATGTTTTATCTAATTGCGCCATTACACCGCCAATACTCGTTGTAGACTCTATTAAATATACTTTATAGCCAGAATCGGCCAAATCTAAAGCTGCTTGAGAGCCACCAATTCCGGCGCCAACAACCATAACTGCTCCTACTTTTTCCATCTTTTAATCCCCTCTATAACCTCATAAATATTGGTGTATTTCCTATAATTTCTTGGAAATCAACTTGAATACGAGCTTTTAAAATTAACATATGCTCTAAAACCACACTTGGATCAATTTTTAATTCAGCTGCTAAATTTTTTACTGATTTAGATTCCTTTTCTAATGCGAGTAAAATACGATTTCGTTCATATTCGTCTTTAATTGCTTGATCCATTAATTCAATAAATTGTTCTTCAGGAATTTTTTCTCCATACTTATTTTCTCGCTCCGTAATATCTCTTTGCTTCCCTACTAATGCTCTCAATCTATTAGTGGCAGCTGCTGCTTCGATTGCCTTCATTTTTTCGAGTACATTATTATCTGGATTATCTCTGCGGAGTGGAGATGGTCCAAGTTGCTTAATTTGATTGGTAAAATCTTCTACAACTGCCGCAAATCTAGCTCCTTCAGAAGCAGAGACCCATTCTAATCTTACTCTATTATTAAAATTAATGAATTTGAGCAATTTTTGAACCATATTAAATTTGTTTTCTGCCTCATAATTTCCTTCAAGATAATGGCAATCTCCTGGATGGCATCCCATCACTATTACTCCATCGGCTCCTACTTGAAGGGCTTGAAAAATAAATTTAGGGTCAATTCTACCACTACACATAACTCTAATTACTTTAATATTTGTAGGATATTGCATTCTGCTAACCCCTGCTAAGTCTGCTCCCGCATAGGAACACCAATTACATAAAAATCCTAATATGTTCGGTTCAAAACTCATATACTTACCTACCTCCAAAAGCATAAATTTCAGATAATATTTGCTCATCTGTGAAATGCCTTATTACTATTGCTTGATTAGTACACGTTGCTCCGCAAACTCCACATCCTTTACATAACACTTGTCTTATTTCAATTTCATCTGCTTCATTTTTACTTATTGCTTTAAAAGGACAAACAGTTATACACACTTCACAGCCACTACATAGATCTCTGTTATATTCAGGTAAAAATGATGTAGCACCCTCTACTTCAATTGTTTCATGAGATAAAATTGTACTTGCCCTTGATGCTGCAGCCAAACCTTGCGTTATGGATTCAGTAATATCCACTGGCCATTTGGCTGAACCACATAGATATACCCCATCGGTAGCGAAATCTATAGGACGTAATTTTACATGAGCTTCTAAAAAGAATTTATTTTCTTCTAGAGGAACTTTTAATAGTTGAGCAAGGCTCTTGTTATCATCATTCGCTACTAAAGGAGTTGATAATACAAGAAGATCATAGGGTATAGTAATTTCTTCTCCTAAGTATTCATTAAAGACTTTAACAGAATCTTCTTCTACAAGTAGTTCCTGCTCAGGTGAATATTTAATGAAAAGAATTCCCTGCTCTCTTGCATTCCTATAATATTCCTCATAAATAGTTCCAGGTGTATATAAATCCCTAAATAGTATCGTTAATTGGGCGTTTGGATTTTTCTCTTTAATTATCAGAGCATTCTTTAAAGCAGTCATACAACATACACTAGAACAATAGACTCTTTCTTCATTGCGAGCTCCTACACATTGAATCATCACGATATTATTTGCCTTTAATTTATTATTTTTTAGTAATTCTTCTAATTCTAGTTGAGTTATTCTGGTTTTGCCGTCATATCTAAATAAATCAAAAGGATTAAAAAGAGAAGCTCCAACAGCAACAATAATAGCCCCTACATTTAAATTAATAATATTATCATTTTGTTCTATTTCTACTTCATAATTTCCTATAAAGCCTTCAATGAATTTTACTTTTGATGAAGTATAAACAGTTAAATTTTGATTTTTTTCAATTTTACTTTTAAGCTCGTTTAATAAAAGTGATGCTTCTTGATCATATGGAAACAACTTATAGAGATTTTTAAGTCTTCCACCTAATTCGTCTTCTTTTTCAACTAAATAGGTTTTAAATCCCTGTTTGCCTAAACTGATGGCCGTATTCATTCCAGAAACTCCCCCACCAATTACTAAAGCTGACGGATTAACATTTACAATGATTTTATCAAGAGGCTCTAACCTTGCAGCTTTTGCTACCCCCATTCGAACTAGGTCTTTTGCTTTTTCATAAGCCTCTTCAGGGTACTTCATATGAACCCAGGTACATTGATCTCTAATATTTACAAAATTAAACAGATATGGATTTAATCCCGCTTCCTGAATACAATCACGAAATAGTGGCTCATGAGTTCTAGGCGTACATGAAGCTACAATCACACGATTTAAATTTTGCTCTTCTACTGCTTTCCTAATGGCGGCTAATCCAGTTTCTGAGCATGTATATAAATTATGTTCACTATAAGCGACATTCGGTAATGTTGAAGCGTATTCAGCTAATTTTTCACAATCTATTAATCCCCCAATATTTGAACCACAATGACAAATAAATGTACCTATTCTTATTGGTTCTTCTTCTACATTTTCTGACATATTTTATTCACCCCTCTTTAATTATTTCGGCGACTTTTGCTGCGGCACTACTTGCCTCGGCAACAGAACGAGGAATGTCCATTGGTTCATGTACACAGCCACAAGTAAAAATCCCTTCTTTACTAGTTTCCATAGGGTAAAACGGTTTAGTTTTAATAAAATTATATTCATTAAGTTCAATATCTAATACATTAGCTAAACTATCAATTCCCTCAGGAGGAATTATACAAGTAGCTAGAACAACTAAATCTACTTTTAATTGTTTTATTTCCGAAGTATCCACTTCATCATAAATGATTATTGGATTTTCTTCATCATCAATTTTAATTTCAGCAATTTTACTTTTAATATATTTAATATTATATTCATTTTTTCCTCTATTGATAAATTGTTGAAAACCTTTTCCGCCTGCTCTCATATCTATATAAAATACGTAAGATTCTAACTCATTGTTATGCTCATGAGCAATCATAGCTTCTTTTGTAGAATACATACAACAAATTGAAGAACAATATTTTTGACCTCTGTCTGTCCGTGAACCTATACATTGAAGGAAAGCAATTTTTGTAGGTTCCTTACCATCAGATAATCTTTTTAAATGTCCCTCCTGTGGTCCTGAAGCGCTTATTAATCTTTCAAATTCTAAAGCGGTAACTACATTTTTATAATTCTTATACCCATATTTTTTGAGTGGATCTATATCTTCTAATAAATTATATCCTGTTGCAACAATTATAGAACCAATATTATCTAATGTTATGATTTCATCTTTTTGTGTAAAGTCTATCGCTTTTCGATCACAGGCATCATAACATAATCCACAAATCTTATACTTTAAATAAACACACATTTCTCTATCAACAAGGTAAACAGGAGGAACCGCTGAAGGAAAAGGGATATATACAGCAGCTTGAGTCATTAAATCAGCATCAAAATAATTTGACACCCCTCTTACTGGACAAATTCTCGCACAATCACCACAGTTAGTACATTCTTCTTCTTTAACATAACGAGCATGTTTAAGAATTTCAACTGAAAAATTTCCATTACTCCCATTTACTTTTTGAACTTCTGAGAGAGTATAAAGAGTAATGTTACGATGTCTATAACATTCTGATAATTTAGGTGCTAAAATACAAATGGAACAATCGAGAGTAGGAAAAGTTTTATCTAATTGTGCCATTTTTCCACCTATACATGGTTTCTTTTCAACTAAATGTACTTTAATTCCAATATCTGCAAGATCTAAAGCGGCTTGAATGCCAGCAATTCCACCTCCAATAACAAGAGCATTTTTAGAATTCTCTTCCATTTTTAATCACTATTTCTTTTATTTGTTAGTTTTACGTGAAATCATCCTTCTAAACAAATTGATTTTTTTCGGTTCCCAATCTGAAATTTGCTCGGAAGGAATGTGATATTTTTCAATTTTCCCCTCAGAGAGTAAAGAGTCCATTAATTTTTGTCCTTTTTCTGTTCGAATAATCACCATAGAATACCCTGTGGGCGCTCCTGAACCGCCAATGCTGATATCTGAAAATTTACCAGTGAATTCATCACATTCATGGCAATGATTTCTCACCGCATCATTTAGCTCTGTTAAAGTTAATTCAAATTGTTCGTCTGCCTTCGAAGTTAAGAAGAAATTTTTCTTAATTTGCGTTTTCTTAATATTCGAGGGATCTACATTTGTTTTTGATTTAAGAAGCTCCATCAATTTGCTATAATCAAAATTTTCAAAGCAAAATAGACTAATAACAATACTAATTACATGAGCAGGCTTTACATTTAATAATTTCATTTTATTTATTGCTCTGCATTGACAGGGTGTCCCAACAAATGCTATACGTAATTGATCAACATCGAAAATTCTTTTTTGTTTGGCTATTATCTCTGGAGCAATATTATAAAAATCTTTTAAAGGTAATATATTAGATGAGATGGAATATCGTGTTCCTGATGATTTTAATAAGTCTTCTTTATTATATATTAGTTTTGGGATAGGTTGAAAATTCTCATCACATTCAGAAACAATTGTTGCATCTATATTGTTTGTATCAAATAAATATCTTAAGACTGTTGATACAATGCCACCATCTTGTCCAACTTCCTTTATTACTGCATCTGTTGTTCGACATGCGAACACATCCATAATATTTCCTAATTCATCTTTAACATTATGTATTCCGTTTAATGCATCTAGTAGAGGGATTGTTTGGGGGCAAATATAAAAACAAACCCCACATTCCTTACAGTTCTCGGCATTTTTTTCTGATTTGAACTTAGGATTATAACCCTCCATCTCAATAATATTAAATTCTTGAAGTTCACAATACGCAACACATGCTCCGCAAGCACAACAATTATTAATGCTAACAACTTGATCTTCAAGGTCTTTAAATGTTTTAACTTCTTTTTCTAATTCATCCTTAGAATTAGCAATTTCCATATTCTCCACCTAATTTTTTCTATTTATATTAAAATTTGTTTGTAAAACTTAAACTGAAAAATTAACACTTTCAAATAATTTATTTGCCTTAATCCTATGAAAATTTAAGCCTATTTCCTCTGGTTTATACCCAAACGCTAAAGCAACTAATTCTGATAGATAAAAAACGGGTAAATCATAGTCAGTATTATTTCTTTTATTAAGCTCTCGCTGATTAAATTCATATTGTTGATAACATGCAGGACAAACTACGGCAACACAATTAGCTCCTGCCTCTGAAATAGATTTTAATTTATTGTCAATCATTAAGAGTGATAACTCTTTATCTGATTTCTCTACAGGATTTCCACAACACTCTATCTTCATATCGTATTCCAATGATATCGCTCCAATTGCTTTAATGATTTCATCTATAGTTGTTGGCTCAAAGGGATCGTCCCAATTAATAATCTCTGAGGGTCTTAAATAATGGCACCCATAATGAACAGCGACTTTAAAGTCGGATAAGGGCTTCACCACATTTTCTCTTACTTTATCAAGGTTCTCATAAAGAACTTCGGCAAAATGTTTAACTTTGGTCTTACCCTCATAAACTTTTCCAATCTTTTGTAAATATCTATTAATTTCTTTCTTAAGAGTAATATCTTTGTTAATGAAATGATTTACGCCTTTAAGCGTTTCTACACATCCAGAACAAAATGAAATTACGCCTCCATTATTATTACATAAACTTAAATTTCTCGCGCCTAACGCTAACCACGTTTTATGATCTAATAGTTCAATCCCGGTCGGATCAGGACAACAACTAAAGCCTTCTACATCCCTCAATTCAATACCAAGCTTTTCAAATATTTTTCTCGAAGAGGCCTCTAAATAAGGCAATCTTGCGGGAATTACACAACCTAAAAATAAATCATACGCCATTATTTATTCGCCTCCCCTTTTTATGTTTTTTTCAAATTCAGTTTCTTTTAATAAAGTTTGGAGCTCGTCAATAGGAGCAGTCTTTATATTTGGAAGGCCTAACTTCTCTCGACGTGATTCAATCGACTTAGAATAAGGAATTGCAATGCCATACTCCAAAACTGCTTGCCCCTGTAAGATAAAGGCTTCAGGAACTTTCCCGCTCTCAAAACATCTGTTCTTAATCAACGTAAAAATCTCAGTCAATTCGACCTTTTGAGGGCATAGCTCAACACACTTCTGACAAGTAGAACATAACCAAGGATTGGGTTCCTGTTGTACAATTAATTTATCCTTAAGACCTAAGATTGACAATTCTATAATTTTACGAGGATTGTATTTCCCCTCTGTTATCAACGCTACGGGACAACCACCAGAACAAGTAGAACATTGATAACAATACGCGAGTGAGGCATTATGCTTCAATACCTCGTTTCTAAACTCATAATTTATGACACTCATGTCAACAACCTTTTTTTATTATTATCTCTTGTTTTTGTACTATACTTTAAATTTTATAAAGTTTTTATTATTTTTCGAAAAGAGGAAATAGACAAATTGTTATAATTTATCAATTCTCTTCTTTTAATTTTTGAAATGATACATATTTCCAATTTTTGTTTTCAATTTCGATAATTTCTAAAAAAATGGACTTTTACTAAAAATTATATTGGAATTCTACGGTAGTTTAATAGCTTATATGTTAAAAGCTAAGTTTTCGTTTATTGACCTTAGTATTCGCACAGTATCGAATTCTCAAATTCTAAGCCAATTAAGACTCTAAATGTTTTTGGAGATCGATATAGATCTCTTTCTCCTTATCTTTCTTTCCTATTACAACCTTTAATATCCCATCTTCTATAGTAGTACTCACAGGTCGAAGTTCCTCCATTTTCTCCTTATCCTCCTCGCTTAATGTCTCTTTTCGCTGAGTTTTCGTGTTTAAACATGTATGTTGCGCATCATAAAGTTGACATTTAGAACAGCAGAATCCAACCGGCATATAGCCAACAATACTACATCGGTCATACCCTTCGCAATTACAATTATTACACATTTCTATTTTTTCCCTCCTTTTTATGGAAATTTTTCAAGCTCTATTTCTTCTACTTCCTCTTCATTTTCTATAGGCTCTTCTTCTTCACCTTTCTCACTCATGGCACCTCGAAGAGCTTCAATTTTTTCTGATATCGATTTAATCTTGTCCTGAGTTCTCATCTTATAATTTATGCAAGTGTGAGCCTCATTATAATTAATACACTTAGGACAACAAAATCCTAAAGGCATGCTACCTATAATCGAACACTTGTCGATTTCTTCACACTCGCAATAATTACACATGTCTCTTATCGCCAGCTCGTTTTACTCAATTTTTTTTATTTATTAAAATTTTAAAAAAATTTTATGGAAATTCCATGAAAAAAAATTTATGGAAAATTCTCTATCAAAACTTCTAATTCACGATCTTTTTCCTTTGACGCAACTTTAAATATTTCGGACTTTGAAATTGTCAACTTCTTAGCAACCGTTTCATAATTTGGACAAGTGTGCTCCTCGTCAAAAGAAGCGCACATTGAACAACACGCCCCATAAGACTGATAGCCAACTATGGAACATTGATCTATACCATCACAATCGCATGTATTACACATTTTTTTTACACTTCCAGGGTTTTTTTATGTTTTTTTCTTAAGTTTTTTTTAATTGTGAATTTTTTTTCACAATTTTTTTTTACCTAATATTAACTTGGTCCTCATCATATTTAAATATGATCGTTTTCGATAATTTATGGAAAAAAAACGGACAATTTCGATACTTCCGAAAACGCTGAGTACTAAA
The DNA here is from genome assembly GCA_964600445.1 of uncultured archaeon. Taxonomy (GTDB): domain Archaea; phylum Asgardarchaeota; class Lokiarchaeia; order Sigyniarchaeales; family SOKP01; genus LW40-45. The sequence continues at coordinate 1,525 of CAZRKO010000020.1, read as the reverse complement.
TAAAACGATTTCGCCGAATAACATTTATGTGATCCGATAAAATCAAATAAAAGGTCACTTTAACTTTTTTTGATACCATAAAGTAGATCATGTGATGTTGGGAAATCTACATATTATCGAATAAAATTAAAAAAAGATTTTCAGATTATCGAAGATCGAATTTTCGATTTTTTAAATCGATGAAAAAAGAAATTATGATCAAGCCCATTAATAGATCAGAATTTTAATTCGAAAAATGATAAAAAAAGCGTTAAGAATGTCTGATATGGGCTTTTTTCTATATTTTCTATAGTTAATTTTACTCTATGTGTTTCTTTTATTAGGTTGCGATATACCAGTGATACGAGAACAATTTGTCGAATTCGTCCAATTGAGCTTCTGGAATGTGATTTTGGTCAAAAAAGATTCTTAAATTCTTGTTTCCTGATGTAATAAGGATTTTTTAAATTTTCAATTCCTTCGATATTAGTAATTTTATTAGATGAAAGATCTACTATGGAAGAGGATTATATTATTATTAAAAAAGTTGAACTGCCCAGTTGGGAGAGTCTATTTTTAGAAGGGGAAAGAATTTCTAAAAACACACACATTACCCTAGATGATATATTAAAAGCTTGTAAAGAAGCGAAGCATGGACCTTGATTAAGATTTTTATCGATCCAAAGATGTAGGTTTTTTTTCTCTCTAATTAAAAATAAAATAAAATTACCTATTTCATTACATTACTAGAAAATATTAGCAATTTAAGATATAATTCAAGGTATTAGATTCTAAAAACTCTCAATTGATTTACCACAGCTTACAGAGATTCGTCAATTTGCTGGAAGTATACATTTCTTACTAATAGGAATAAATCTGCATCTAATAAACGAAGCTAAGGAGCTCATTGATCGAACTGAAGCTCGATTATCTACTCGAAAAGAAGGTGGAATTTATATTGAAACATCTTCAAAAACGATTACTATTGACGAGGCATTAAAAGAACTGATTTGTAAAATCATTGATTCTAGAAATTAATTATTCAAATAATTTAAATTTCTTAATAGAGCAGAAATATTTTCAATTTCATCTCGATACACTCAGTCTTTAACCGAAATTAAGTAAGAGTTGAATTTATGAATTATTTCATGAGATAAAATAATCATTGTACATTACAATATGATGATTAAGATAAAATTTTATTTGGCATCAAAAGACTATAAAACTTATTCCAATGTGGCACTACAATAGAGTTTTAGAGGAATCTTACCATGATTGACATCAATCACATTGAATTATCGTGGAAAAATAATATATAATAATTTAGCTTGTTTTAAATGAGCGTCTTTTTTATATTCGGCATACTTCGACCGTTTTTTCATTTATTTCATTCATGATTGTTAATGATTTATACCCTTTATTCTCCTTAAAAATTTGATTTGAAAAAATCTACATTTCTGGCAAAGAATATAAGAAGAAAGAATATAAACTGCATCAAATTATTATATCTTATGAATCCAAAAACCTACAGAATTACACTATTAAT
>CAZRKO010000019.1:0-13180 GCA_964600445.1 uncultured archaeon | reverse complement strand
ACATTGGAAACAGCTTTTGTAACATGTTTACCCAAGAATGCTTTGCCCCCATCCCTTAATTCTAGAGCTTCTGACACACCTGTAGAAGCTCCTGATGGGACCGCCGCTCTAGCAAAGATTTTTTCAGCAAAAACATCAGTTTCTACTGTTGGATTGCCACGTGAATCTAAGATCCACCGAGATTTAATATTAGTAATTTTAAAACTTGTTATAAATAATTTTTTAATTATTTTTAAAAATTTTTTATTAATTAAGAATTAAGAAAATTTAATTTTTAATTCTTAATTGTTTTTTTTATATATGACCAGAAAAATATTATTAAAAATATGAGAAAACATGGTTATCGAAAACCGACCTTGGGTGGAAAAATATCGTCCTCGCACTTTAGATGATGTCGTAAATCAAGTAGGAATTATTAAGCGTTTGAAGCAATTTGTTAAAGACAGATCAATGCCTCATTTAATATTTGCAGGTCCTGCAGGAACTGGTAAAACTACCTCCGCTCTTTGTATGGTAAGAGAATTATATGGCAGAAAAATGGCACCAAATATTACTTTTTTAGAATTAAATGCAAGTGATGCCCGAGGAATTGATGTAATTAGAACATATATCAAGGATTTTGCGAAAGCTCGACCTCCCCGAGATATTCCATTTAAAACTTTGATTTTAGATGAAGCTGATAATATGACAGCTCCAGCTCAACAAGCCTTAAGGAGAACTATGGAGAAATATACTAAGAATTGCAGAATGATATTAATTTGTAATTACTCCAACAAGATTATACCTCCAATACAGAGTAGATGTGTTGTATTTAGATTCTCTTCTTTAAACAATGATGATATAAAAGAAAGAATAAAATACATAGCAAAACAAGAAAAAATAACCCTTGTCCCTAATGGTTTAAACGCTCTAGTAAATGTTTCTAGAGGTGATTGTCGAAGAGCTATTAATTATTTACAATCTTGTGGAACAATTTCAAAAAAAATTGATCAAGATTTAGTATTTAGAGTTGCTGGTGAGGTACCCTCTGATAAAATTATGGAAATTCTTCAAACAGCTATAGAAGGTCAATTACAATTATCTATAAAGTTACTTAAAGATTTAATAAAAGAGTATGGACTCTCTGGTAGAAATATTATTAAGAATATTCACAGAGAGATTTATAAATTGAATGTTTCCGAAGATCTAAAAATAGAGCTAACAAAACTATTAGCCGAATTCGAATATCGATTAAGTCAAGGAGGGACAGAAGAAATTCAACTCCAAGCTTTATTAGCTAAGATTGTTTTGATGCAAAATTTTAAATAATTGATGCTTATGGCCAAATTTTACTTTTTGGTTTAAAAGATATGTCATCATTCTCTCAACAGATTTAGGTTCTACCTTAATTTCAATATTATCATTAAATTCTATATCCCACAGAATCAAACCGGTAGGATTTGCTGGTTGATAGGAGATATCTTTTGATGGATCAAATAAATCCAAAAATTCAGAATAGTTAATCATTCCTGTGCCTAATTCTAATAGTTTTTTCACCATTCTACGAATCTGTTGTCTTAGAAAAGCTTTACTTTTAAAATCAAATATTATATATTCATTATTAATTGTCATACTTGCAGAAAGGATATCTCTAATAGTTCTTTTTACTAATTTTTCTCTTTTTGTGAAATTTTTAAAATCATGTTTTCCCTCTAATTGTTTACAAGCTTTTTTGATTATTTCAAGGTTAAGTGAAAAATCTCTTTCTAGCAAATTAATTGGCAGAGGTACAATGTATTTATAAAGACGACAAATTGAATTGAACCTTGAGGAAAAATTTTTCCCTACTTTTGTATAAGCCCATAGTCCTACTTCATTTGGTAAAATAGAATTAATCTCCATTAATATAGGTTTTTTTAGAGAGATGAAAGAAAAGGCTGCCCCTCGAGCAGAAACCAATTTATCTGTTCTGCTTGCAACTTCAAATCCTGACAATTTAACATCGTGAATATACTTTTTTTGAACTAAAGCTTCTAATAAACACTGTTCAATTGTTAAATTATTCTTTTGCCTCTGAGAACCATGAAATTTATTAGTTCCAATATAATAGAATTTAAAAAGATATCTTTGAGGTTCAACTAAACTTCTCATATAATCCTAAGGTTTTTTTTATTTTACTAGAAATATATTAGAGGGTATTTTTAATCTTTTATTTTAAATAATAGCTTAAATTTTCAAAAAAATAAATATCCAAATTTTAAGATGTTCAACAATAATTTAAGAAAGTTCGACCTAATTAGAATATTGGTTAAAAGAAAAATCTTTTAATGAGAAGGATTTTTTTATAATCTAAATTTTGTTATGATTTTAAGAGTATAGAATAATTAAATTTTATTTCAAAAAATATGCCTAAAATTGGAGCTTCGCTTAGAAATCTTCGAGACCGCATCCGTGCTTCGGTAAATGTAAAGGCAGATAATATTTTGTTTTTTATGGCTCTATCATTAGTTGTAATTGTAGCCACTATGATAAGATTAACACCAATATTAAGAGGACCTCTTCTTATTAAAGCTTTTGATCCTTGGATTCAGTATTACAATGCAAAATACATTTCTGAACATAGTCTTTATGAATATTTTCATTGGCAAGATAAAAAAAGTTGGTATCCAGGGGGTATAAAAAGAGCTGCACTACGACCAGGATTGCCATTTACAGCTGTACTAATTTATAAAATTTTAACATTTATTGGAATCCCTGTAACACTTTACGAAGTATGTTATTTTTTTCCCGCATTTATGGGAGGTTTGACGGTTTTAACAGCTTATTATCTAGGTAAAGAGGTTTATAATCGTAGTTGCGGCTTATTTACCGCATTTTTTCTAGCATTCAATACCGGACATATGCAAAGAACAATGGCGGGATTTTTTGATAATGAGACTATAGGAGTATTTGCCACTCTTATGACATTATTATTTTTCTTGAAAACTCTTAGAACTGGTAAATTTTTATATGCAATAATAGGTGGTATGTTTCTGGGGTATTTATCTTTAAGTTGGGGGGGATATCAATTCGTTTTTTATATTTTACCAATAGTGGTATTGATTATAGCTTTAATGGATAAATATGATGAAAATATATTAATTGCTTATGCAGGTGTGCAAGGTACTGGATTTTTAATATTTTCTCTTTACTATTCTTTTAATCCCGATGGTTTTTTCTCCGATATTAGTATGGGAGGGGTTTTCTATTTTACAATTGTGTTAATAATATTCCACTTAATTTATATAAAAAAGAAAGAGTTTCCAAAATTATATTATAAATTGTTAAATTCTGTAAAATGGGGAGTAATTCCAATCTTCATAACTTTTGCTATAATAATTTGGCTTAAGCCAGAGTGGATTAACTTAGAACAATTTGGACTTGGTGGTAGATTAGGTTCAGTTCTAAGTCCATTAATGCGTGATGATATGCATTTAGTAGCATCGGTTGCTGAACATATGCCCAGTGCATGGTCTGTGTTTTATTATAATACCCTCATTCCCTTAACACTTTTACCACTCGGTATTTTTTTCTGTTTCAAGAGATTGAAAGCTTCAGATATCTTAATGATGACTTTCCTCCTAACTTTATTTTATTTTACGGGAAGTATGATTCGTATAATATTGTTATTTGCTCCTGCTGCCGCTTTAGTAGGTGCTTATGGATTAGTAAATGTACTAAAAATCTTCGGTTCTTTTATAGGTGAAAAAAGGATTACTCCAATTAGAAAGCGTAGGAGGCAATTGAGGAAATCTGTCGGTAATTCTGAAGTTTTTACCGTTTATGTATTAGTTGGTTTCTTATGCCTAGCTCAAGTTTTGCATGCAACAGATATATCTATTAATCAATTATCCTATAGTCAAATGGTTATAGGAGGGGAATATCATGATTGGGAAGAAGCTCTTGTATGGATGAAAAACAATATCGATGGGACTGATGTGGTTGTAAGCTGGTGGGATTATGGTTATTGGTTAACTCCCGTAGGAAACGTAACAACGGTAAATGACAATAATACTCATAACAGTAAAAGGATAGGATTAGTAGGTATGGCATTTATGCAAACAGATGAGATATACAGTGCTAAGATTCTACGTGAGTTAGAAGCAGATTATATATTAGTTTATTTTGGGTTTTTAGTTCCCGGATTCGGAGGCGATGAGGGTAAATGGCCATGGATGTTAAGAATTTGTAACGATAATTATGAGTATTATAAGGATGAGGGCTTTGAAGAAGATAATTGGGCTGATGATAGCGTTTTTATTGAAGATGATTATATAAATGAAACAAGTGGTTTATATAAAGAAGCATGGTTTAACTCTCAATTAGTAAGACTAATGTTTAATGGCGAACCTACGAGCCCTAGTGGAGTAAATCCCAATGAAGACTACTTACGATGGTATTATGCTTCACAGATTGGGGGTAATCCGTCACAGGGCATTAGTCCGAGAGAAGATGATGATGGAAATGAATGGGATGATTATATACCAAGCAATGGAGCTTATGATTTCAAAACATTTAAAGAAGCATACTCCTCTGAGCATGGTCTAGTGAAATTATTCAAAATTGACTATACTGCGTTAGAATCGAGTTTTTCAATTACGGATGCAGAAGTATTTGATATGGATGCTGCAACGTTTAATTTGAAAAATACTGGGACGAAGGACCTAACTATTACAAATGTTGCTGTTAATAATATTGAATATAATTTTACCATAGGATCTGCGACAAATAAATTGAAACAAGATGAAGATATTCCTGTATGGGTTGATATCACTACAGATTATCAATTGAATGATGTTGTAAATATTTCTGTTACTGCCGAAAGTATAGCATTAGAAGGAAAACCATATATATTCGAGGAAAGTACAAAAGACTTCTTTGTAACAGTAGCTCAAAAAGGTGACATTCAGATTAATAAAGAAAATAGTAAAGTGATATATACTGGATCTCAAAGCGATGTCTATCTTGAAGTGGAAAACGTAGGAAATAAAATAGAAAATCTAAATGAATATTATTTTGATACAGAAAATAATATAGTAAAGCCAAATCAGACTGAATATTTAAGTGGTTCTTCAGTATTGAATCCAGGTACTAAATGTCTTGTCCGTATATCAGATGCGCCTGCAGATTTTTACATACCAGACAGTGTTAAAGGGCATTTAATTGGAGTTAAAACATCTAGCGGTGAAACGGATGAGATGCTATTTTCAGTTAACACTGAAGGATATGAACTTTCTATCCTGAATCAAGATCGAAAGTTATCACCAGAGGCCATTGCGGCAGGTATTGGAACCTACAGGACCCATATTCCAATGGATTTCGATGATAGTGGTACATATGTATATTACAACGGCAGTATGAGAATTCGTATAAAAAATACTGGAAGTGGTGTGCTTGGATTAGATTCAGTGTATATTGGGGAAGCTGATTCCGTAAAGTATGGTAATATTTATTATTTAACAGCTTCAAACTATATTGGTATCGATAAATGGGATACGTTAGATAGAAGTTTAGTATTGCAACCAGGTGAAGAAAATACAATAATAGTAGATGCTTCCGATTTCGATTTAGACGTTAATGAAGAGCTTGTTATATCAGTTACCGCGGTCAGCGGTGAGGATCTATTAGCAACAGCAGCTTCTGATATAGGCATCATTAATGTATTAAACGATACTCTAGACTTTCGCACGATTGATGAAATCGAGAACTATACAACTTCTTATATATTGGCTAATGAAACAGGAACTTTACTGATAAAAAATACAGGTAATGAACCAATAGAGTTTAGTAATATAATACTTAATAAGACCATCGATTTAAATATTGCAAATAATGTGAACTTTATTTACGGTAATTCTACGGGGTATCTCGATGTACAGGAATGTGCTTTAATATCCTTTGATTTTAATAATCAAGGATTAAAAGTTAACAAAAGCGATAGTGTTGAGGTAAATATTACAACGAAACAAGGGATTCAATACATAAAAACTTATACTGCTTTAGAAAATCATCCAAGCTCTCCAAATTATTATGATATAGAAATAAATAATACTAATACAGAAGTTATTGGCTCAGATTTGCAGATAACTGTTCAAAACTTTGGAAAAACTTCAGTAACAATAGATTCAGTTTATATTAATAATACTTACATTCCTATAAGTGCCTTTAGTCCATATCCTAATATAGATATTACTGTTGGAGGATCTATTGATCTGATAATTCCCTTAAGTGCACTATATCCTTCTGGATATTTAAGTTTCGAAGTTGAAAGTGGTAGTAAATTGAAAATATTAGTGAGAACTCTTCAAGGCGCTGAAGATGAGTTGGATAATCATATAGTTTAAAATTAATATTCCTTTATTTTAAGTCTAGCCTATTTTTTTTAAATTGTTATAATTTCGAGTAAATCACTTATTTATTTTTGAGAGTAGTGTATTAAGTAGTAAAAATCAAAAGGTATTATTCATTAAAATTGCTAAGAGTTATGGTTTAAATACTAAATTTAAATCAAGTTTAATTATAAAATCTGAAAAATTTCTTTCATTGGTTATGAGTACAGAATTTAAATTAAAATCTGAATTTCAGCCTCGAGGCGATCAACCACAAGCAATAGAAATTCTAACAGAAAATATTTTAGAAAAGAAAAAAAGATTTCAAACTTTATTAGGAGCGACCGGAACAGGGAAAACATTTTCTGTTGCTAATCTTATTCAGAGAATTCAAAAGCCAACATTAGTTATGGCTCCTAACAAGACTTTAGCTGCTCAATTATATAACGAACTTAAAGAACTGTTTCCTGAGAATGCTGTCCATTATTTTGTCTCTTATTACGACTATTATCAGCCTGAAGCATACATGCCAATTACAGGATTATATATTGAAAAAGACTTTAGTGTAAATGAGGCGATTGAAAAATTAAGATTAGCTTCTGCTCATGCGATAAAAACTCGAAAAGATGTAATTATTGTAGCTACGGTTTCCTGTATCTATGGAATTGGAAACCCAGAAGAATGGGTTGCCGTATCTTTAAATTTAGAACTGGGGCAAACTATTAAACGTGCCGATATTATAAAAGGCTTAATAAGAATGAACTATGAGAGAAAAAATATAGAATTTAAAAGGGGTGTAGTAAGGGTAAAAGGAGATATTATTGATATATTTCCAGCCTATTTAGATATAGCCATACGAATTTCGATGTTTGGTGAAGAAATTGAGTCAATTCAAGAAATACATCCCGTATCAAATCAAGTAATGAAAGAAATACCAAACTGCCGGATTTTTCCCGCTACTCATTTTATAATCCCTGAAGAAAATAAAATTAAAGCTCTCGAATCAATCGAGGAAGAAATGAAAAAACAATTAATATTTTTTAAAAATCAAAAAAAATATGCTGAGGCTCAAAGGATAGAAAGAAGAGTGAAATTTGACCTTGAAATGATGAGAGAGATGGGATTCTGTAAAGGTATTGAGAATTATTCACGCCATTTAGATGGTCGTCCTCCTGGAACACCTCCAATGACTCTTATAGATTATTTTCCTGAGGAGTTTTTAATCGTAGTTGATGAGTCCCATGTGACCATTCCCCAAATACATGGAATGATTGGTGGTGATATTTCACGCAAGAAAAACCTTATAGAATACGGATGGAGACTGCCTAGTGCTTATGATAATAGGCCACTTAAATTTGAAGAATGGGAGAAAAAAATAAAATATAATATATTTATGAGTGCTACCCCAGGAGATTATGAAATAAAAAAATCCAGTGGAATTTCAGCAGAGCAAATAATAAGACCAACAGGTCTTGTTGATCCTTTTGTTGAGATCCGACCTGCAAAAAATCAAATTGATGATTTACTATCAGAGATCAGAAAAGTAATTGAGAATAAAGGTAGGATATTAATCACGACTCTTACAAAACGAATGTCTGAAGATATCGCAGAATATTACTCTGAATTGAGTCTAAAAGTAGCATATTTGCATTCCGAAGTTGACACTATTGAAAGGTTCGAAATCTTAAGGCATTTAAGAGATGGTACTTATGATGTCTTGGTTGGAATAAATCTCCTTAGAGAAGGTCTGGATTTGCCTGAGGTTCAATTAGTTGCTATTTTAGATGCTGATAAACTTGGTTTTTTAAGAGATACAAGATCCTTAATTCAAACCATCGGAAGAGCATCTAGAAATGTTGAAGGTAGAGCTATTTTGTACGCTGATAAGGTCACACATGCTATGAAAGCAGCTATCAATGAGACTAATAGAAGAAGAGATAAACAAATAGCATTTAATGAAGAAAATAATATTACACCTCAAACAATTAAAAAGAATATTTTGGAATCGCTTTCTGAAGAAAAGGAATTTAAAGAGAAAGAAACAAAAAGGCTTAAAAAAACTATACGTGAAAAAATCGAAGAATTAAGTGAACAAGGAGATCTTGATATCGTAATCCAATATCTCGAAAATAAAATGTTTTTGGCTGCCAAAGAGCTAAGGTTTGAAGATGCGGCATATTTGAGGGATAAGATAAGGGATATGAAAGAAGATTATAAAATAAAAGCATAGAATTTTTCTTTTATTATTAATTGAATAGTATGAATAACATTATGTCTGAAAATCTTATTATAAAAGGGGCAAGGCAGAATAATTTAAAAAATATTGATGTCATTATCCCCCGAAACAAGTTAGTTGTCATTACCGGTGTAAGTGGGAGTGGTAAATCAAGCTTAGCCATGGATACCTTATATGCTGAAGGACAGAGACGATTCTTGGAATCACTCTCTAGTTATGCTAGACAATTCTTAGGAGAGATGGATAAGCCTGATGTTGATTCTATAGAAGGTTTATCTCCCGCAATAGCGATCGAGCAAAAACCATTATCAAAAAATCCTAGAAGCACTGTAGGAACCGTTACGGAAATATATGATTACTATAGATTGTTATTTGCTAACGTTGGGATACCTCATTGCCCTAATTGCGGAAAAGAAATAAAACCTCAGACACCTCAACAAATAATAGAACAAGTGTTAAGTTCTATTGAGGAAAATCAAAAATTTGTAATAAAAGCTCCAGTTATAAGGGATCGAAAGGGTGAATACAAAGATCTATTGCAAGATTTAAAAAAACAAGGTTTTGTTAGAGTAGAAATTGATGGAATCCAATATACGCTTGATGAAGATCTTTCAATGGATAAAAACATCAAGCACACGATTAATGTAGTAGTCGATCGTTTAGTAATGAGAAAGGATATCAAAACAAGATTAGCAGATTCTATTGAAACTGCTTTAGATTTGACAGAAGGTATTGTAATTATTGAAGTTTTAGGTAAAAATGAGCAAATCTTTTCTGAACATTATGCCTGTGTGGATTGCGGTATTTCTATTCCTCAATTAAACCACAAAATGTTTTCATTCAATATCCCTCACGGTAGCTGTAAATATTGTAATGGTTTAGGAAGTGTTATGGAATTTGATTATGGACTTATTTTAGGTTATGATTTAGATGTACCCCTACAAGACAGTGAAATTAGGAATATCCCCGGATTTGGAACGATAACAGGCTATTCTTGGCAAATGCTCAAACAAGTTGCGAAGCATTATGGCTTTGATACTAATAAAACTCCAATCAAAGAGATTGATCCAAAAATGTTGAATAAATTGCTGTTTGGATCTGGTAAAGAATCAATCGAATTTCACTATAAAAGTGAAAATAACAATTTCAAATATCAAACAAACGATAGGAAAACATCTTTCCATATTACTAAGCCATTTGAGGGAATAATACCAATGCTTCATAGAAGATATATGGAAACTAAATCTGAGACCGGTCGAGAAATATATGAAAGCTTTATGAATAAAGCTAATTGTCCAGAATGCAATGGACAAAGATTAAAACCTGAAAGCAGAGCTGTAACTATTAATGATTTGAATATTGCAAAGCTATCAGACTTATCAGTTAAAGATTGTATCAAATTTTATGAAAATTTGAATTTAAATGAAACTGAATTTACAATAGTAAAAGAAGTTTTAAAAGAAATTAAGAGTAGATTATCGTTTTTAGAAAATGTAGGATTAGATTACATTCAATTAAGTCGAAGATCAGATACCTTATCAGTGGGAGAAGCAGTAAGAATTAGACTTGCCACTCAATTAGGTTCAACTCTAGTGGGTGTATTATATGTTTTAGACGAACCTACTGTAGGATTACATCAAAGAGACATCTCTCGTTTAGTAAATATGTTAAAAAAATTAAGAGATTTAGGAAATACCGTACTAGTAGTGGAGCATGATGAGAAAATCATTAGAAATGCTGATCATATATTAGATTTAGGCCCTTTAGCAGGCGAAAAGGGGGGAGAAATTGTAGCTGAGGGACCTTTAGAAGAAATAATAAACTCTAATTCTTTGACTGGTAAATATTTATCTGGTGACTTCGAAATCGAAGTCCCTAAAAAAAGAAGAAAAATTACTGATAAATTCATTGAAATTAAAGGTGCTAGGGAAAACAATTTAAAAAGTATTGATATAAAAATACCCTTAGGTGTATTTACATGTATTACTGGAGTTTCAGGTGCAGGAAAAACAAGTCTAATCATAGATTGTTTATATAAAGGACTCCACAATCTAATAAATACTCGAAGCTCCAAATTAATTACAGGTGAATTCGATAAAATAATTGGATTTGAAAATATAGATAAAATAATAGACATAGATCAATCTCCTATTGGAAGGACTCCGAGATCTGTTCCTGCAACATATACAAAAGCAATGGATTATATTAGAGATATTTTTGCTTCTTTACCAGAATCTCGAGAGAGGGGTTATAAAAAAGGCAGATTTAGCTTTAATACTAAAGCAGGACACTGCAAAAAATGTAGAGGTAAAGGATTTATTCTAAAAGAAATGTATTTTCTACCGGACGTATATATCAAATGCGATTTATGTAAAGGTCATCGGTATAATGCGGAGACCCTTGAAATTAAATATAAGGGTAAAAATATTTCAGATGTCTTAAGAATGACTTTTGATCGGGCTTTAGAGTTTTTTGATAGCTTTCCCAAACTTAACAATACTTTACAAACAATTGTCGATGTAGGATTAGGGTATTTAGAATTAGGTCAATCTTCAACTACCCTGAGTGGTGGAGAATCCCAAAGATTAAAAATTGCCCGAGAATTAAGAAAGACTAGCACCGGCAATACCTTGTATATTTTAGATGAACCAACGACCGGTCTAAGTGCTTACGATATCAAAATTCTGCTAAAAGTCCTTCAAAGATTAGTAGATAAAGGAAATACTGTAATAATTATAGAACATAACATGGAGATTATAAAATCCGTAGATTACATCATTGATTTAGGTCCTGAAGGAGGAGAAAATGGTGGAAAGGTGGTTATTACGGGAAGCCCCGAAGAAATTGTTAATAATAATAAAAACATTAATTCCTATACCGCAAAATACCTCAAAAAATATCTGAATTATAATTAATTTTTATAAATAGAATAATATTCTAATCTTTTGGTAACTTTTTTTACTTATAATTTGAGGAATCATTATCTTATAAAATCATATTAGAATCGTGGTTAGGAATGGCAAGTAGTGAAGAGAAATTAATTAGAGCTCCAATTGTATGTATTTTGGGTCATATAGATCATGGAAAAACATCGCTTTTAGATTATATTCGAGGTACTGTAGTACAACAGAGAGAAGCTGCAGGTATTACTCAACATATAGGAGCTTCATACTTTCCAACTAAAGATATTAAAGAATTTCTAAGAAAATCTAAGCAAGAATTTGCTGATAAAGAAATAAAACTTCCCGGAATGTTAATCGTCGATACCCCCGGTCATGCGGCGTTTATGAACCTCAGAAAGAGAGGAGGTGCAGTGGCGGATATAGCAGTTTTAGTAATAGATGTTATGTCTGGTACAATGCCAATAACATGGGAATCTGTAAGAATATTAAGAGAAAAACGTACGCCTTTCGTTATAGCAGCAAATAAAATTGACAGAATAACTGGCTGGAAACCAACTAAAGATGCAGACTTCCTGGACAGTTATAAAAAGCAAAAACCACATGTTAAGGATTATTTAGATGAGAAGCTCCTTCAAATTACGGTCAATTTTCTAGAAGAGGGCTTTAAAGGGATTGATCGATATGATAAAATTAAAGATTTTACTAAAAAAATTGCGATTGTTCCAACCAGCGCTAAAACTGGAGAGGGGATTTCAACTCTATTTATGGTCTTAATGGGCCTAACACAGCAATTTCTTACGGAAAATTTGAAATTCTCAGAAGGACCTGCTAAAGGAGTGGTGCTCGAGGTAAAGAAAGAAAAAGGATACGGGAAAACGATAGATGTATTAATTTATGATGGTGTAATCGCAAAAGGCGATGAGTTTATTGTAGGTGGATTAGAAAAACCAATAAAATCTAAAGTAAGAGCGTTATTAACACCGAAACCTTTAGATGAGATTAGGGATCCAAGACAAAAGTTTGATTCAAAAGATCTTATAAGTGCTGCCGCCGGTGTTAAAATTCTAGCACCTAATATAGAGGATGTAGTAGCGGGCTCTCCTCTAAAAGTAATTGGAGATCCTTCTGAAGAAGAAGCTGTTTATGATGAAATTGAGGCTGAGGTTGAGAGTATAAGAATAAAAACTGAAAAGGCAGGAGTAGTGTTAAAAGCAGATGCTTTAGGGTCCCTTGAGGCTTTAGAGAATCATTTCTCTCATAGTAGTGTTAAAATTAGTATAGCGGATGTCGGCCCTATAAAAAAAGAAGATGTCATGAATGCAAACATTGTAAAAGAATTTGATCCTTATTCTGCGGTTGTATTAGGGTTTAACGTGCCTATATTACCTGAAGCTAAAGAGCAAGCTTATAATGATAACATCCGCATATTTACGAATAACGTTATTTATAGACTGTTAGAAGATTACATTGAATATTCAGAAACACGTCGATCTGAAGATACGGCTAAAGAATTAGAAGAATTAACTTTACCTGCTAAACTGAAAATGTTCCCTGAATACATTTTTAGAAGTTCTAATCCTGCTGTGTTTGGAGTAAGTGTTGAAGGTGGTACTTTAAAATCAAAAGTTTCGGTAATCACTGATAAAGGTAAAAAAGTTGGAAGAGTACATCAAATTCAAGATAAAGGCCAAACT
>CAZRKO010000018.1:0-13507 GCA_964600445.1 uncultured archaeon | reverse complement strand
TATTGAACTTAGTCCAAGCTCGGTTTTTAGGGCACATTTTTGTGCTGTTACATTAAACGCCAGTGATATAGAAAGTGATGCGAATGATATTACAGTTGAGATGAAAATAACTGATACACTTGGTCAAACGGTAGCTAATCCAGACTTATATAATAGCCAAGGTAATATCTTTGAAGGAAACTTCACTATAGGAGGAACTCAACCCAAAGGAAATTATGATATTGAATTTACTGCTAGAGATGGTGATTGGGTGATTGGGGGTGATGGAGGGGAGAGTACTCAAAATACAGGAGTATTAATAAAAAATAATCCTCCAGGAATTGATGGATATGAGATTAATGATATTGATACTGATGAAAGAATTTCAGTCCCTTATGGTGATGATTTGGAATTCGATTTTGATGTAAGTGATGTTGAAGGAATTTCCTATATTACTGTAAAACTTATTATGGAAGATTATGTTGGAGATGAAGAGGATGAATATGAAGTTTCTATTGCATATGAAGATGGTTCTGAATTAACTATCAGAACGGAGGATTTAACTCCAGGAACTTGGACTGTCTACGTTTCTGTAACTGATACGGATGGTGTAACCACAGACCTAGACGATGATTATGATACAGGACCCCAGCAAATCACTGTTATTCCAGATTTAATTTCACATGTTTTACCTTGGATTATGCTGGTAGTTGGCGTGATTATAGGGGTAATTGCTGGAATTGGAATGGGTTATCGTGTAGGAAAATCAAAATACGTAAAATATAAACCCGTAGAAGAGAAAGTGCCCCCTAAGAAAAAGCCAAAAACAGCTATAAAACCTGTAAAAGAAAAAGTAACTCCCACTAAGCCAAAACGCGTTGAGAAAGAAATTAAAACGGAACCTGCGAAAGAAGAACCAAAAAAGCCTGCAACAAAGAGAAAAATTAAAAGAAAATTATAAGAAAGAAAAAAATTATTTTAAATTATTTTTTTTACAAATTCGATATTATAATCCCAAAACATCCTTAAGGTTATATTGGAATTTTCCGAGCTTACCTCCGTAGTTCCCCGCAGAAATCCGGTTTACTCCTGGTACCTTAACAGCAGCTTCAATTCCTAATTTCATTGCCATTTTTATTGCGTCTTCAGTAGCGCCATCTAAAATGACTTCGTAAACACAATTATCCCCCTCTTTGAGCGCCGTATTTTCAGACTTTTCTCTCAATGTTGGGCAATACGCATCGTTTGTTGAAGCCCCAAGGAAACTATATTTAGAGCCAACTTTTGAACCAGATCTAGCTACGCCGCCCGGGAATGCAGCAATTACATCTTCAAGATCCTTAATCGCTTCTACTGAAGCTTCAGCAGCTTTCAAGGTGGATTCTTGATCTTTTCCCATTATAAGGAAATTTCCCCCTGCAATACCTTTACCAACTTTCATCATGTCCTGGCATTTAAAAATCCCGTCCATAACAGGAATATTCCATATGTTTCCATCCTTTTCTTCGAATCCGTCGCCAAAATACCTTAAATTTTCCCCGATTTTTATCTCAAATATTTTTTCTGGATCAAGCGATCCCTTCATAGCATCGAAACATGCTGGCGTTGGACACGTCAAAACACACTGTCCTAAGCGATTCATCACTACATTGCCAACTTTCTTTTTATCCGAAATAAAGAACATTAGGGCTACTCCAGGGCGATTATCAGGAGTTTGGTCGGCTGGGACCATAACATCTATAGCAGCTTCAGCATCGCAGTGGATTGTTGAAGTTCCATATCCTGTGGCTATTTGTCCTGCAATTTTGGCCCAATTTTCATTTATTGCAGTCACTAATACCCGGGCAAAGAAACCTCCAAAAGCTTCACAATAAGTATCCTCAATTTCTACTCCATTTAATTCCATTTTTTCTTCAACTTATTTTATTTAGATTGTATTAATCAACTATTATATTAGAAAATAATATATTAGAAAATAATAAAATTGCTGAAAAATTTATAATCTTAAACTTGAATATTAATTAAAAATAGTGTAATAAAAAATGAGCGAAGATAAAGTATTAAAGGTCGGAATATTAAAAAACGGTACCATTGGATCTTCCCTTTTACTTGCCTTTTTAATGGATGAAAGAGCAGAAGGCACTAAGATTAATGTATATGAGGTAACATCTGGAGCTAAGATGCATCCCCCTGAATTTTGCGAAGAAACTATGAAGGATTTATTGAAATGGGAACCAGAATTGATTTTAATGTCATCTCCTAATGCTGCTCTTAAAGGACCTAAATCAGCAAGAGACATGGCCGGAAATATTCCCACAATTATTATATCTGACGCACCAGCAAAAAAAGCAGTAGAAGAAATCACTGAGAAAGGAATGGGCTACATCTTAGTAAATTGTGATTCAATGATAGGTGCGAGAAGACCTTTTTTAGATACAATTGAAATGAGTGTGTTTAATGCTGATCTATTAAAAGTTCTTGCTATAACAGGTGTACTTAGCGTAATATCTGAAGAATTAAATAAAGTTATAATGGATATGTTAGAAGGTAAAGCTCCTTCTTTGCCAAAAATTATTGTAGATGCAACAATGGCAGCTAAAGCAGCTGGTTTTTCTAATCCATATGCAGAAGCTAAAGCGATAGCTGCATTTGAGCTTGCATCTTCAGTGTCCAAATTAACTGGGAAAGCATGTTTTCAACTTAAAGAGAGAGAAGAATATATGCCTTTACTCGCTGCTGCCCATGAAATGATGTCTTACGCTGCCAAAATGTGTGATGAGGCAAGAGAAATTGAAAAAGCTAACGATACTGTGTTAAGAAGACCACATCATGCAAAACAACACTTGTTAACTAAAAGAGGATTAAATGAAAAAGAATCATAGTAAATCCTATTTTTATTTTTATTTTTTTTTGAGTAAGATTTTCGATATTCCATTCGATCTTATTTAGTATGCGATTTTGTCATAAATTCTTTTAAATTATTATAAATTTCTCCAGTCAACACATTCATTACACCTGAAAAAACATCCATATTTTTATTTTTAGTTACAGCCATTATAACCGCATTTTCACTAACTTCTTTAACAAGAACATAGCAAACCTCTGACTCAAATACTATAGTAGATAATGCCAAGGGAGAAAGGTTTTGTATATTTAATAGTTCCATTATTTTTTGATATATAACATATAAATTTGAGTCTAATGTTCCCATCTCGAATTTCATAAATTCTAAGGGTTTTAAACTTTCAAATTTGCCGAAAGTTGATGAAATCAACAGTCCATCTGGTTGGTTAAACAAAAGGTATTCTGATAACGTGCTCATTTTTAATTGATCAAGTAAATATCTAATTTTCCCTAATCTTTGCATAGAAAGAGTTGATTTTTGAATTTCATAATCTAAGATTTCAATTAATCTATGTTGGGCACTGCCCTCCTTGACAGATACAGGAGTGAATGCGATTTTATATCTAATGTTATCAGCTAAATCAGTTGATAATAATTTAAAAACATCATCTTCTTTTGATTCTGGTAAATCAATTTTATTTAGTAATACATACACTTTTTCGAGGTGAGGACTAAACTCGAATATATACTCAATAAATTTATCAAAGACTTCTCTTGCTCTCGAATCTACTACTGCAGAATCAACCATAAAAATTGCGGTTGTAACTTCCGAAAATATTAATTCTCGTTGAGAATCCGAAAAATATCTCTCTAAATATCTTTCTTGACCACCCGCATCCCATACATTTAATTCCATTATACCACGAAAAATAAAATTTTCTCTGGATATGCCCTTTGTTGGTTTTAAATTTGCAACTTTCATGAAATTATATCCTAAACAGGTAGTTCGCATTAAACTAGTCTTACCCGCATTCTGAGGACCAAATAGTAGAATTTTCATTGGAACTTAACTCTATATAGTTTTTATTATAAAAGTGATTCTAATATATTTTTTATGACTTAATTTTTATTTAATTTTTTGTAATTATTTAAGATTAACTTATCGTTTTATTATTTTTCTATTTTCAATTTTAATAGAATAATCTTTATTAATATTGGCAATTTAAAACTAGGAAAAATTATAACATCAAAAAGTGTTACATTTAAAACATAATTTTTCATCTCTTTATTCTTATTAGATTATTGGATTTTAAATATAATTTTTAATTAAATAAATTAAATTAAAATCATTATATTAAATGTTGATTTCATTATGGATTTATTACAACATATAAGAAATGTACCAGACTGGCCGAAGGAAGGGATTCAATTTAAAGATATAACTACTCTATGTAAAGTTCATGCACCATTTAAAGAAGCATGTGATAGAATTATAGATCATTTTAAAAATCGGGGGATTAACAAAGTTGTAGCAATAGAAGCCAGAGGATATGTTTTTGGAGGAGTTATTGCATATGAGTTAGGTGCTGGTTTTATTTTAATTAGGAAGCCAGGAAAATTACCATACAAAACCATAAATGAAGCTTATCAACTCGAATATGGTACTGATTCTATACATATGCATATTGATGCGATTGAACAGGGAGATAAAGTGCTGGTCTTTGATGATTTATTAGCAACTGGTGGTACTGCGAAAGCAGCATGTAACTTAGTAGAGAAATCAGGTGGGATTGTTGAAGGAGTTGCTTTTGTTATTGAACTTACTGGAAGTTTACATGGAAGAGATCAGTTAGAAGGCTATGAAATACTCTCTTTAGTAGAAATTCCAGTAGAAGAATGAGTTAATTCAAAAAAAACTAAAAAGTGTAAGTAAAATTAACAAAATCTTTTTTTTTTAGACTTTGAATCAACAAGCTATAAAATTGCACCAGTTAATGAATGGTGGCAGGGACAATCTCTCTCAGTGTTAATTTGTGGAATGCTCATTTCAAGAAGCCTCTTAAGATTTATTGCATTATTTTCCATTGTTTTTAATACTTCTTCTATAGTGACAACTTGCTTCTGTAAATAAACCCCACATTGAGGACAATTCGCCCCATACTCTACAATTCCACAATTAGAGCAATCAGCGGCCCATACATCGAGATCTGTGACCATTGCTATACAACAATAACAGATCTCTTTCTCCGCCGCAAGAACGACTTCTGGAAATGTTGTCATCCCAATAATATCACCACCCCATAATCTGAACATTTTTGATTCTGCTCTTGTGGAGAATCTTGGTCCTTCTATACAAACATAAGTGCCTTCATTTTGAATATCCAATTCCTCAATTTTCTTTCCATTCTCATACAATAGATTTCTCAGATATTCACAATATGGATCCGCTTGGTTTATATGGCACACTTGTCCTCTCTCGTAATATGTTTCTAACCTTTTTTTAGTTCTATCAATATATTGATCAACCAAAATAAATTTTCTTTTATTATGTTCTTTTTTCAGTGAGCCTACTGCAGATGGAGATATTATATATTTTACTCCTAGTTCTTTCATTGCCCAGATATTTGCTCTAAAATTTAAATTATGGGGTGGTATCGTGTGACCAGTACCGTGACGGGAAAGGAAAGCAACTTTTTTACCATTAAATTCACCTACTTTTATAAAATCAGAAGTAGCTCCATAAGGGGTGTAAATTTTTAGGTTTTCAGTATTATTTAATTCTATATCTGATCCAGTTCCACCAATTATGCCAATTTCAGCATTTCCTTCGAATTTCATAATTAATTCACTAAATCTTTTTCTTTGTTAGGAAAATTTAAAAAAATTAACTATAAAACAAACAATGAATCCATTTATAAAAAAAATAATTTATAAAATTTTTAATATTATAATTCAAAAATTCTAAATGGTGAATGTTATGGTTAAAATCGGTATAATTGGCGGTTCAGGATTGGATAATCCAGATATTTTACAAGATGCTAAAGATATAGAAGTTAATACAACATATGGAAAACCAGCGTCTCCTCTAAAATTGGGAAAAATTCACGGTGTTGATGTAGTTATTATAGCAAGACATGGAAGGGAACATACATTCCCTCCAACACAGGTTAATTATCGGGCTAACATACAAGCGTTAAAAGATCAAGGCTGTACTCATATCTTGGCAACAACAGCTTGCGGGAGTTTGAGGGAAGAAATTGGAAGAGGTGATTTCGTCATTCTTGACCAATTTATTGATTTCACTAGACTTAGGAAAGTAAGTTTTTTTGAAGAATTTCTTCCTGGAGATGCTAAACATACTGCTATGGCCTATCCTTATTCTGAAGAGTTAAGAAACATCTTTATTGAAACTGCGAAAGAACTTAATCTTAAATATCACGAAAAAGGGACGGTAGTCACTATCGAAGGTCCAAGGTTTTCCACAAGAGCAGAATCAGAAATGTTCAGATTATGGGGGGCTGATGTGATAAATATGAGTATCGCTACCGAGACAATTTTAGCAAATGAAGCTGGTATACCATACGCAGCTGTAGCTATGTCCACAGATTACGACTGTTGGAAAGAAGATGAAGCTCCCGTTACTTGGGATGAGATATTAGAAGTTTTTGGCAAAAATGTTAGCAATGTTATTGCTTTATTAACTAATGTAATAAAAAAAATGAAGTAATCACATCCATATAAGGCATAAAAAAAAAGATCAGGCTAAAATTTTTTATTTTTTTTTTTAAAAATTAAATAAATTGAAATTTCTTCCATATTTTTCTTATATATATAATCCTTTATTTTCATAGAGTCTTTGACAAATGGTAAAAATAACATTTTTAGGTGGATGCAGAGAGGTTGGACGTTCTGCTATCTTAATAGAATCTAAAACTGGGGAAAAATGCATTTTAGATTATGGTATCCGATTTAAAGGTGAAACCCGGCTTCCTCATGATTTTGACATGGAAAATTTAAAAGCAATAGCTCTCACTCACAGTCATATTGATCATTCAGGAGCATTACCTTACCTTTATAAAAATTCATCTACACCACTTTTTACAAATCCCGTTACACTCGCAGTATCTAAAGTTCTTATAAAAGATATGATTAGAATTTCAAATTTCTATTATCCATTTGGATACCGAGAACTAGATAAACTAATAGAGAATTCCTATTTTCTTGAAAATAGACAACGTAAAAGAATTAATAATAATTTTTGCCTTACATTTTTTAACGCTGGACATATTCCCGGAAGTGTTTCAATTTTAATTGAGGTTGATAATAAGAAGATATTATACACTGGAGATATAAATACTAAATCAACAAATTTAGTTGAGGCCACAAATTTTACAACTTTAAGAGAAATTCCCGAAATTGATGCATTGATCATTGAATCAACATACGCTTTAAGAGATCATCCCCCTAGAGAAAAACTTGAAAAAGATTTTGCAGATAGAATAATTAATATTACTGAAAATGGAGGCAAAGTTCTAGTCCCTGCATTTGGAGTTGCTCGCTCGCAAGAAGCTTTATTAATTTTACAAAAATATCAATATAATGGGAAAATCTTTGTCGATGGGTTAGCACGAAAGATTTCAAATCTTTTTTTGGATTATCCAGAGTCGTTAAAAAATATTAATTTTTATAGAAAGGTTATAAAGAAAGCAAAATTCATTTCAGGAAAAAAAGGCAGAATTCATGCGAAAAACTCCAACGGTGTGATAATTGCACCTTCAGGTATGTTAAAAGGTGGTGCCGCCATGGATTTTGTGAAATCATTTTTAAACGATCCAACATCTGCCATTTACTTAGTCGGATATCAAGTCGAAGGAAGTCCTGGAAGAGTTCTTTTAGATAGTGGTTTTCTTGAATTTAATAATAATAAGAAAAGAGATTTAACAAATAATTTTAGAATTAAAGCTAAATGTGATTACGATTATTTTGATTTTTCAAGCCATGCTGCTGGCACACAATTACAGGAGTATGTGAAAAATTTAAAATTTAAAAATGGTTCTAATAATGTTTTTTGCGTACATGGAGATCCAAAGTCAACAACAAAGTTGTCTAGTGAATTAGCAAAAAATTCTTATAATTCAATTGCTCCAGAGACCGGAGAAGTCTATAACATATAAATTCATTATTTGATTTGTTTTTTAATAACTTTATCCAAATTTTCTAAATAAATATCAATTTTATTGACAGGGACTTTAGTTCCCGCAGCAGGGGGATGTCCCCCTCCTAAAGCTTCTAAATTTGACATTATAAGTGCTTCTCTAATCGCATCTGAAAGATTTACACCTTTACTCACTAATTTTTCGTGAGCTCTTCCAGAAATTTTATAAACATTTTCATCCACTCTTAATGCGCATCCAAATATAGGTTTATTTTTATCTATTATCTTACTTTCACTAAAAATTAACATTGATGACACAGTTCCAACAATATTTTCTGGTATGACATCCTCTCCAAAAAAGTATTGGATATAATTTTTTTGTTGGATTTTTTCTTCTTTATTTATCCATGTAAGAGCTGTAAGTAGAGATTTTTTGTAATTAATTAAACTCCCTTTTGCCTGCTGGAATGCGTTTTTTCTATCACCCATCGCTATTGCCACACCTAACGAACCACTATTAGTTCTTCCGCAAGCATTTAAGAGATTTGAAAATTCTTTAGCATCATGAAGTTCTAAGTCATTTTCATTAGTTAACAGATATCTATTAACGATTAACTTTTGGATTATTTTATTTGGCTCTATATTTAATTTAAGCGTAGCATATTCAATAATGGCACTAGAAATCTTTTGTTTCTCGTCTTTATCTATATTACTTAAAGTTCTTACGTTTCCTTCGGCATCCTCCATTAAAATTCCTAATGTTTTTAAAAATTTTAATGTTTTATTAGCATCATTAGTTAAGCCAGGTAATTTAATATCAGATGAGTAAGCAATTGCTTCATTTAAGGGTTTTATTGGAGAAAAATTCAAGTCATCAATAATTTCAATTAATCCAGAATTTTTCGCGTCCTCCAAAATTAGAGTGTTTAAACCTATGAATGATTTATTAGGTCCTTGATTTTGTATATCTCCGATTGCACCTACAATTGCAACTAATGAGAGGTCAATATTATTCTCATTTATACTTTTAGCGAAATAGTAACTTAACCCTGCTCCTGATATTTCAGTACTTCCATCAATTCCATAAAAATATGGATTGATATGCCAGGGATTTGTTTCTATATGAATCTCATCAATTGCTTGAAATTCGTTTTTATTTGATATTTTTTGAGGTAAATGATGATCTAAAATAATAAAATGACCTTTATAATCCTGCAAAAGTAGTTCCTTTTGAAGTTCTAAATATTGTCCACTCCCAAAATCAGAAAATATTAAAAAATTGGTAAATTCACTCTCAGCGATTTTTAAGATTTCTTCTTTTTCAAGTTGTCGAAGAATTGTAATTTGAAAAGGAATATTTTCTCTGTATAATGCTTTTCCGAGAATTGCCCCTGCTGCTAAACCGTCAGAATCTAAATGCGTGTAAATACGAATGGAAGAATTATCGTTTCTTATATGCTTGTAAAAATAATACTTTGCGCTCTCAATATCTTGGATAAAATCTTTAAATTTATTAGTAATATCATTCATTTCTAATAATTTTTCAATTGTTAAACTACTAAATTAAGTTTATTTTTAAATATTAAAATAATTATAAATACTCAATTAAAAGTAATGTTATAATAAAAATATAAGAAATCATAGATTAATAAAATTCTAAATATTTTGAGTAATTCTAACTATTGTATTTAAAAAATTATTAAAAATAAGGTGAAAAAAATTACAAATTTAAAAATTAATGAACTTGCTCTTGACATTGTAAAAAAAATAATTAGCAATAAAGAGCTTTATGGAGCCGAAGTAAACACATTAAGTAATGGTTCTACAGTTGTAGATATGACGAAATCAGGATGGATAGGTGGAAAACTTGTCGGTGAAATCTGTATGGGAGGGTTAGGCACTGTAGACTTTGCAAGTTATAGTATAGACAATCATTATTTTCCTGCTGTTAATGTACATACATCTCATCCCATAATTTCATGTATGGCTTCTCAATTAGCAGGCTGGAGTGTTAAAGTAAAGAAGGAAGTTGAAAAAGAGGGGAAAGTTAAAAAAAAGGTCGTTTTTCAATCTTTAGGTTCTGGGCCGGCAAGAGCTAAAAGTAAAGGTGAGAAATTATTTGAAGAAATTGATTATGTTGATGACTCAGATTGCGCGGTTATTGTATTTGAGACTCGCAATATGCCTAATGAAGAAGTAATGGCAATTGTAACCGATAAGTGTAAAGTCGCAGCAGAGAAAACTTATGCTGTATGCGCACCTACCGCATGTTTAGTTGGTTCAATTCAAGTTGCCGCACGAATTGTAGAAACAGGAATCCATAAACTGCATGAAATTCATTTTCCATTAGAAGTTCTTCAAGAAGGATTTGGAACCGTGCCAGTGGCTCCTGTGGCGAAAGATGATTTTGCGGCAATGGGCCCTCCAAATGATGCTATGTTTGCTGCGGGTAAAACGTTTTATACAATCAATGCTGAAAAGGAGAAAGAAGCGGAATTATTTGAGCTGTTAAAAAAAGCCCCTGCAAGTACCTCATCTAGTTATGGACAACCTTTTAATGTTATTTTTAAAGAAGCCGAATATGATTTTTATAAAATTGATCCTGGTTTATTTGCTCCCGCTATATATACTGTAAATAATATAAAAACTGGAAAGACAATTACAGTAGGAAAAATAGATCAAAGTCTATTAAAGGAGTCCTTTAAATTATAATTCAAGAAAATTAAATTATTAAAATTATTTTTTAAAATTTTATTTTTATAATTATTTCTTCAGTTGAAAAATATTAGATATTTGTTAATTCTTCTTGATATTTTAAAATTTCAGTTATGCTAACATCACGATCAAACTCAATTTTTTGAGAGATTCCCAAATATGCACAAGCAAGATTAGCCGCCGCCGCTATTTCTGCTTTTTTTAGAGATGTTGAATATTCATCTCCGGGTTCATTTATTTTTTCTCGCAAGATTGAAAGTTTTTCTAAAATTTTCCTTTTTTCTTGCTCTAAATGTAATTTTTCATCATTCGAAGAGTCAATGTCAATATATATTTTTCTTGTTGGTCTAAGGTGTAGTTTTCTTTTCAACTCGTTTATTTTTTCCATTATTGTAATTCTTTCTTCTTCAATTTGAGATTTACGTTCTTGTTCTAATTGGTATTGACGCTCATGCTCTTCTTGAAGTTGTGATACTCTCTCCGTTTTCATTTTAAATAATAACGAGGTCATTTTATCTGCAACGGTAAACGGCAACTGGTTTTTCATTACTAATCTTGTTATATTGTTCACATCAAAATAATTTAAATTCTTGTATTTTGATCTTAAATAATTTTTAAGGTTATCAATGTTTCTTTCACACTCAATTTGAGTCCAATCATGAATTGCCAATCTTCTCCTGAAGAAAATCATTTCCCAGTCTATTTCAAGTTCTTTTAACAGCTCAAATATTTTATCATCATCGGCCGTTTTTGATTCTATAGTAATATATAATTGAAGTCCATAGTATTTATGCTCTTGTTGAAGAAAATAGCCTCTCTGTTGCATAGATGCGAGTATTTTAAGTTTTATTGAAGATATATTATCTGAAATATTCTTTCTTCCACAATTCAAATAAATAACATTTCCTTCTTCATTATTATATTCGCGATTTAAGAATCCAAGTATACTTTCATAGTTTTCTCTAATAAAATCAATTAAACCACTGAGTGTGGGTTTTACATCGAATTTTACCAAATCTTTTTCATTAATTGTAACATAATCATTTTTACTGCCCCCAATCCCTATTTTAACACTATATAAATTTAAATCCTTATCATTTCCAAAAACATTTATGAGGGCATCGTTTATGGGAACTACCTCTTCTTCAATGATTTTAATGTCGGCCATAGACGATTCATATGGCTCAGGGTCGTTTAAGAATTTGTTTAATAAGGGAGCTTCAGATGCTTCAACCTCTATTTCATAATCCTTAGCAAGATTTTTTCGAATGATACAAAGGGATTTTTCACCCTTTTTATACATTGAAAGAGATGTACTATCATTAACCACTGCTCTAAAACCATCACTGTCTTTGCTTTCAGAACTATCTGATCTAGTTCTTCTTCGTCTCATCAAGTATCACCTAATGAATAATTTAAAAATCATTTCTAGCTATTTAAAATAAAAAAATTTTGTCTTAAATTCTTATCTATTATTAAAAATTTATTCTGTTCCTAAAAATTAGGTTTAAAATATTTATAAAAATATAGAGGGTACTCCTTTTTTATCATTCTTCTAAGATAAAATTATCTCCTTGCTTAATGTACACTATTGTAGATCCAAAGTTATTACGGACTGTGAATTTGTCTCCTTGAACATCTATAAGCTCAATAGAATACGGTAATCCTCTTCTTTTCATTATCCCTTCTATAATTTCTTTCTCTTCTTCTGGTGTCATTTCTAATATTCTTTGTTTAATTATTATTATGAATAATATACACATCCAAAAAAGTTTTATGATTTTAAACAAAAATTTAAAATAAGATAAGAATTAATCAATTATCATTAATAAATTGCCTAAATTTGTGTTTAAATGATGGTCGAAGAAATACCCCAAAATAAAAGATGGTCGCTTATTATTCTTATTGGATGTCTTTCCATGTTCATGGCAGAAGTGTTTGCTGGGTCATCCCAAATGTGGTTTATTGATCCATGGTCCTTGATAGTAACTTATTGGCTTTATCTGGGTCATCTTCTATTATTCTTAAATCTTGCTATGAGAAGTAAGCGAACTTCAATACCTCAATTATATTTGTGGGGCGTGTTATTTGGCCTTTATGAATCTTGGATCACAAAAGTACTATGGTTTGGGTATCCCGGAGCTGAAGGACCAGTTATGGGATTGGTTGGAGGTATTGCTATCTTTGAATTTTTTACTCTGGTTTTTTTCTGGCATCCAATTCTCGCATTTGTAATGCCTATTCTTGTTTTTGAGTCTTTTGCCAAATCTCAAGATTCTAACCTTGAATTAGAGAGCAGGATGTTTATTAGCCATTTACCTTACTTAAATAAAAATAAAAAGAAAACCCTCATATTTGCCTTATTTCTGGTTTTAGCTGGTTCAGCTTTTTTATCAATGAATACGGGATATAACCTCCTTGTAGCGGCTATTGCGATATTAGGAAGTATTGGGTTAATATTTCTATTTTTGAAAATTTCGAGCAAAAAATGTTCAAATAATTTTTCAATCTACTCATTAAAGCTTGGAAATTTAGGATTAGGTTTTTTAATTATTGGTTTGTTATTGATGTATATATTTTTCTTTTTTGTCTTACTTCCCGAAAGAATTCCTACATCCATAGTACCATTTTTGATAATTATCGGATTTTATATTATTGTAGGCGTTATGCTTCGAATTAGTAAGCCGATAGATGAAACTAAAATTGAAATCATAGATGATATTGAAATTTATGATTCAAATTTTTTCTTTAAACTATTTGGGCTTTTATTGGTCTTGACTATTATATTTTGCTTAGTTCCAATAATCGGCTTTA